>CAMTFT010000096.1 GCA_947071365.1 uncultured bacterium
CACCTATTAAGTCGTCGGCAGCGTCAGATGTGTATAAGAGACAGGACCTGAACGGGGCGATCGAAGCGGTGGAGCAGAATATTGTGAACGCGCCGGATGAGCGCACTTACACGGAGGTACATCCGCAGTTTGGGCTTCCGTATGATTACGGGAACGGAGAGACGGGTACGAATGATGACGATTTTGCCGGAATTGTGTTTATGGAAGACGGAACGCATTATTCTTATCAGTTGAACAGATACGGAAGCTTTCCGATGGAGGTGAAGATCAGAAAAATACCGGATATGGAAAAGTCCGGGGAGCGAAGCTGGTTCTGGTCGAGCTGGAGCGATATGAATACGGGAGACAGAGATCTTCCGACAGAGGAAGAGGTCAGATCAGATGCCGGAATCTCCCTGGAGGATGCAAAAAAAATTGCGGATGAAAAGATACAACAGCTCGGGCTGGAAAATATGGAAGTGAGCGGCTGGGATTACGTCCTGCAGTATTATGAATCGAACAAAAATATGGACGAGGTCGGATACAATCGGCAGCGCCAGACAAATACGGGATATATCCTGCATTATACGAGAAAAGCAAGCGGGATACCTGTGACGTATACGGTTGACTACGGCGGCTCTCTGGAGGATATGGATAGTGAAATGGAGACCTGGTCGTATGAACGGCTGGATATCGTTGTTTCAAAGGATGGGCTCGAGGAAGTTGAGCTTTTGAATCTGTATGATGTCGGTGAGACAAGGATAGAAAACGTGGAGCTGATGCCTTTTTCCGAGATCATATCGATTTATGAAAAAATGATGCAGATCCAGAATGCGGACATTCTAAATTATGAAAATTTCCGGACGTATTATGTTGACCGTATCGTCTTTGGATATGGCCGCATTTATGAACCAGCCACCGACTCAAAGAGCGGGCTTCTCGTGCCGGTATGGAATTTCTTTGGCAGTACGGAAGGCAGTGTGGATGACGGCGGCACAACGTATGAGCACCGTAATTGTACGAAATATCAGAGCTATCTGACCATCAATGCGGTGGATGGGAGTATTATTGATCTGGGACTGGGCTACTGATGCAGATCTTATCTGTTGTCCGCTACAATTTCCGTGGATTCTGGAAGAATCCGAAGGTCATCATGACGTTTCTGCTGGGGTTCGTACTCTGTTATCTGCTGAGCACGCGGGTAATGATGGTGATCGAAGCGTATGGCACTCCGGTGCAGCTTGCAGAACCGTTTCTGTGGACTTTTGGGGATGGCGGCTCTATCCTGCTGAGCTCCGTTCTGCTGCTTTTGCTGTTCTCGGATCTGCCGCAGATGAGCAGTGTGACACCGTACTATCTGTATCGGACAACGAAAAAGGTGTGGCTGGCAGGACAATTTGTCTATGTCATCTGTGTTTCCGCACTGTATACGGTATTTTTATTTCTTGTGACTGTAACGCTCTGCATGAAGATGAGCTATGTTGGAAATATCTGGAGCGACACGGCGGCCATGCTGGCCTATTCAAAGCTGGGAGAGGAACTGAGCGTTCCCTCCACTGTGAAGGTGATGGAAAGCATCACCCCGTATGAATGTATGGTGCAGGTGGTGGGGCTTTTGCTCCTGTACATTCTCTGCCTGAGCTTTCTGATCCTTGCCGGCAATCTGCTTTTTGGAGGCAACCGCGGAATGCTTCTGGGGCTGCTTTACAGTATGTACGGTTTTTTGCTGGAGCCGGAGGTGCTGGGAGCGATCCTTCGTATGGAGAAATACGAAATGTACAAAATCAATGTGCTGATCAGTTGGATCAGCCCTTTAGGCCACGTGACGTATGCGAAGCACAATTTTGGATATGACCATCTGCCCACAACTGTGCAGTCGTGTCTCGTGTTTCTGGGAATCCTGATGCTTCTTGCAGCAGTCTGTGTGCGTGCGCTGCGCAGCTACAGCTTCCGGTTTCTTGTGTCATAGGAAACTTCGTCTCCTATGACACAAAAAAGCTCCGCATGGATGCGCACTCGTGCGAAGCTGTAGTATGTCGCAAGCGACCGCACTCGGCGCGGGAATGTGCACAGCACATTCCTATTTAGAGAAAGGAGCTGACATGGGATATGAACTTAGACGTATGCTGTCCGGGAAAGGGTTTCTTGCATCACTGCTTTTGTGTATTGTAGGAATCGTGATCGGAACCTCCTGGCCTGATATGAAAAATGTGCTGGATACCGGGCAATTCCTTTTGCTGGAGCAGGCGGCTTTGGGTTCGAAGGTAGTCTGTTATCTTCTTCCGGTGACGGCGGTGCTGCCGTGGAGTGATTCTTTTCTGACAGAATGGAAAAGCGGATTTTTGAAAGCGGCGCTTCCGCGCATCGGGAGAAGGAACTATGTGGAAAATAAGATTCTGGCCGTTGCACTGAGCGGTTTCCTTTCGTGGCTTGGAGCGGGAACAGCGGTGATGTTCTGTTATTTCCTCGTGTTTTTCCCGTTGGAGAAGCGGGGGATTCCCGGGGTAGATGATCTGCTTGGCGTGCTGTTTCCGCTTCTTCGCTGCGGCCTGATCGCATCGATCTTTGCTTCTCTTGGCGGCATCTGCGGAGCGCTGGGCGGCTCTGCGTACCTTGCTTTCGGGATTCCCTTTGTCGGATATTATTTCTGCATGATCCTGCAGGAGCGGTATTTTCCCGATGCGCTGTGGCTGTACCCGCCGCAGTGGATCTCGGGGGCGGCTAACTGGGGGCAGAATCAGGAGGGATTATGGATGTTCCTTTTTCTGGCGCTGGCTGTGGTTATGGGGTGTCATGCGGCGGTGCTTTATGGGAAGGTGGAGGCGCAGTGAAGTCTCTGGGATGCATTCAGGACGCATTCAGGACGCAGGAAAAACCTGGCAGGGCGTATCTGTTCCGAATCGCTGCGTCGGCAAATGCTAAGATCGCAGGATATCTCCACAGCCGCCGCGGGCAACTCAAAAATGTGCCTGATGCACATTTTTTCGGACAGTGCCCGCTAAAATTTCTGCTGGAATGCAGAAATTTTACGGTTGTTCCGATATTCTGCGACCTAACCATTTGCACGACTCGCTATAGTCACAGATACGCCCTGCCAGGTTTTCCCTGCTGTGTGTTGGCTTGCGAATCTGACTGAAAGTGACTCGGAATCAGTAGTGGTAACAAATTGTGAGGGAGTAATAAATAGCGTGACCAGGGAGGTAAAGCAGTTGAAGCAGAAGGCGCCAGACCGGAAATATGGAATCGAGAT
Source organism: uncultured bacterium (assembly GCA_947071365.1). GTDB lineage: Bacteria > Bacillota > Clostridia > Lachnospirales > Lachnospiraceae > Choladousia. The sequence goes on from CAMTFT010000096.1 coordinate 3,230, forward strand.
CATAGGTGTAACAAAATATTTTGGGACGGATCAGGTTTTGAAGGAGATCAATCTGTTTATGGAACGGGGGCGCGTGTATGGAATTGTTGGGAACAACGGTTCGGGGAAAACGGTTTTGATGAAATGTATCTGCGGTTTTCTCACCACGACCACCGGGGTGATCCGGGTATTTGGAAAACAGATTGGAAAAGACGTTGATTTTCCGGAGAGCCTTGGCGTGATTATTGAAACACCGGGATTTCTTACTAATCTGACGGGCCGCAGAAATCTGGAAATACTGGCGGATATGCAGAAAAAGATCACGAAGGCGGATATTCGCCTCGTATTGGAAAAGGTCGGCCTCGATCCGGATATGAAAAAGCCGGTGGCAAAGTATTCCCTGGGCATGCGCCAGAGGCTTGGCATCGCCCAGGCTATCATGGAGGACCCCGAGCTTCTGATTCTGGATGAACCCTTTAACGGCCTGGATAAGAACGGTGTTGCGGAGATGCGGAAGATCCTGCTGGAATTAAAGTCATCAGGCAGAACGATCCTTCTTGCAAGCCACAACGAAGAAGATATCCGTATCCTCTGTGATGAGGTGTATGAGATGGACGGCGGCGTGCTGAAAAAACTGAGCTGATATGCGGGAGATGATGGTATGTATAAAACGAAAATGCCTAAAATGGCGGCGGTGGTGGCAGTTGGAATTCTTCTGGCATCCGTAACAGAATCAGGGCTTATGGATTCTATGCAGGTTTCGAAGACGGTGCAGGCACAGGAGCTGCTGCTGGACGAAGGAGCGGACGGACAGGAATCACCCGGTATCGCGTCGGATGAGCAGTATTTGTCTGGTGCCGCGCCGGTGGAGCATCAGTCATCTGTATCCTCAATATCGGGTTCTGGGGTTGCTGAGGAGACAGTTGCGGCTTTGCCGGAGCTGGTGATCGAGGCGATGGAAGTTGAAACACTGCCGCAGGATGGTACACCGGCGGATAAAACAACGTGTGGTACTGCATTCCAGGACGGGGAGACAGGCGAGTCCGGAATGAGCAAAAACGGTGAAGCAGGTGAGTACGGAACATCCTCGAATGGACAGGCGGGTGAATCCGGAATGCTCCCGAATGGACAGGCAGGCGAGTCCGGAACGTCCCAAACAGGTGCGGACGGGGAAAAGGATGAGCTGGTGACGGAAGGAGCGGAAAACGAAACGACGTCCCCGCTTCAGACCGAGAGTGAAACACAATCTGTTCATCAGCCAGAGGAGGAAAAGCATCCCAGTGATCAGACGGAAAGCGAAGGGCCGGATAAGTCGGAGGAAAAGAATAAGGTAAACCTTGGCATAGACAACCGCCATGTATACCCCGGAATGGAGCAATCCTTCTCGGAGGGGTATCAGCCGGTGATTAAGGACAGTATTTTGTATCTGGCGATACCGTTTACCGCGAGTGGAAAGCTGAAGGATGACTGTCTGACTGTAGATCTCGTATTTGCGGAAAAGGACAATGCCCCCTTTGTGTTTAAAAATTATCAGAAGGATGTTATACGGAAATGGTACAGCCTTCAAAACGGGGTAATGACAGAATGCCCGGATCATGAAAATGGTGAAGCTCCCGCTTCTGAAAAAAAGGAGGTGTATTATTACATCTGCCAGGTGCCGTTACAGGCTGATGCAGCTCCCGGACAGTATTCTCTGACCGTAAAAGCGTGGGGATACACGGAACTGTCAGAAAAGACCGAACTGGATTATCAGGTCTTCGTTTGCATACCGGAGCCGGAAACAGAGGCAGGAGATGAAAAGAACATCCCGACGGGAGACGGCGGCGGAAGCTATTCGGGCGGCGGCGGAGGGGGTATCGGTGAAGCCGCAGAGGAAATCATGCATCAGCCGAAAATGCTGCTTGAGAGCTGCAACCTGTCCGGAGAGGATCTGGAAGCGGGAAAAGAGAAGACTTTGACGGCATCCTTTAAGAACAGGAGCGATACACAGGTCATGTACAATCTGAAGGTGATTGCTTCCGCTGATACGGGTGCGATCCGTCTTACAAGGAATTCCTGGTATTTTTCGAAGGTAGCGCCGGGGGAGAGTATTGAGATCTCCGATGAGATCCGGGTGGATCAGACGGTGGAGGATGGAACGGCCTGCCTGAACTTTGATTTTGAGTATGAGGACAAAAAGGGAACGTCTGCGGCTGGGAAAGAAAGTGTGGCGCTGTCCCTTGTGCAGCCGGTCAGCGTAGAGTTTGAGATGACAATGGTGCCATCTGTCCTTTACGCATCGGATACGATGGAGCTTTCCTTTCAGGCAATGAACCTGAGCCGGACTGGCGTTTACAACGTCCGAATGAATCTTTCCGGTGAGGGGCTTTTTCCGAAGGAGGATGTTTTCATCGGAAATATGGATGCCGGGACTCAGGGAAATGGAACGATGCAGGTCTACGTCGGCACGAGAACGATGCAGGAGATCGGGAACGACCCCGGGGAGGGGGACGCGGAAAAGTACGGGCCTGTGAGCGGAACCGTCATGTTGCAGTATGAGGACAGAGCGGGAGAGACCCATACGGTGATGAAGGAATACAGAAGTGAGATAAAAAAGCCGGAGGTATTATCCCTTAAGGTGGAGGAAGAGCCGGAAGCAAATTCGTGGTGGATATCCATTGCCGCAGCCCTCATCGCAGGTCTGGCGGGAGTATCGCTTCTGCTTCTTGGAAAGCTTCGAAGAAAAAATATACTTCTGGAGGCAGCCAGAAAAAGTACGGAGGATCTTTTGCATCCTGCCTCAAAAGGATAAAAGAAAAGGAGGCGGAAGCATGAAAAGACAAAGAAATCAAAGCAGCACAGGGAAGGTGCTGCTTTTTGGCATTTTGCTGCTGACCATTTCTCTTGTATGGTTTGCGACATCCGTATACAGAAATATGCAGTCTGAAAAGGTGATCTGCCAGTCTGTTGTACCGCTGGGGGATTTTACGTATGATGACACCTTTCTTAAACAGGCGGAAAATCTGCCGGGAATCCGTTCCCTTACTCCGGTATATGAGCTTCCGGCCCGGCTTAAGGTGGATGGTCTTACGATGGAGGCCACGTTTACGGGAGTGGATCTTGAGGAGCTGCGGATGAGGACGGTACAGGGTGCGCCCACACCGCTGGGCAGGACATTGGTGCTTCTGCTGGGGGAAAAAAGTCTGTCCGGTATGACAGATGTGAATGGACAGCCTGTTTCCGAAAAACGCCAGAAGGAGCTTCTGGAAAAATGCATGGAGCTGGAATGGCAGTATCAGATGGTAAATAGCAATCAGAATGCGCAGACACAGCCGGAGGAAACGGGGTGGAAGGGGTGCCTGATCGCAGGGATTCTATCCGAGCCGTCGGAGGGGATCTATCTGCCCTCCTGTCAGGCGGTATCGTTTTTGAATGAGAGTGGAGCCGGTGCAAAAAACGGAATAACGGGGATCCTTCTCACTGTGCAGGGAGAAGAGAATTACAG
>CAMTFT010000097.1 GCA_947071365.1 uncultured bacterium
ACCTATTAAGTCGTCGGCAGCGTCAGATGTGTATAAGAGACAGGTATGGCATCGTAGGAAGAAATTATGCGCAGCTCGATTCCATGGGGAAGTTTCTCGATAAGGCGAATCACCTTGTCCTGCCGATCGCGACGCTGGTCATCGTATCGGTGGGCTCACTGATGCGTTATACGAGAACGAATATGCTGGAGGTACTCAATTCCGATTATATCCGCACGGCAAGGGCAAAGGGACTGAGTGAAAACAAGGTTATTTACCACCACGCGTTCCGCAACACGCTGATCCCGCTCGTAACGATCGTCGGCGGTTCTCTGCCGGGCCTGTTTGCCGGTGCGCTGATCACGGAGACGCTGTTTTCGATCCCCGGCATCGGCTGGACCTCGTATCAGGCGATGATTGCGGGAGATATTCCGTTCTCCATGTTTTATCTGACCTTTATGGCGGTTCTGACACTGGCGGGCAATCTGATCTCTGACATTCTGTATGCGGTGGTTGATCCCCGTGTGCGTATTGCTTAGGAAGGAGGAGCTGTATTTATGTCTGATGATATGAAAAATCTGAAAAATGCGTCTCCTCTCGATAAGCAGGAAGAGCAGTATTCTCTTAACGACGACCGCCGTGTCCGGGTACTTTCTCCCGGTGCACTCGTTGCAAAGAGGTTCCTGAGGAACCGTCTGGCGGTGCTGGGCATGATCATGCTGATCACGATGTTTGTCTTTTCTTTTATCGGCGGACTGGTAAGCCCGTACGGACAGGATGAACAGTTCTATACGTATGAATATATGGATAAGGATTACGCCGGCGTCGTGCAGAACGATGAGCTGCGCTATACGACGGCGGAGGGCAAGGAATTCGGCAGCCTCTTGCAGGCAAAGCTGATGCTGGCAAAAAACAAGGGCGAGACGAGCTTTGTGGAAAAGGATGTCAAGTATGAATTTGTGGCAGAGGGAGAGGAATTCCTTTCGATTACTGCCGACGGTGAGCCCTTTGCGGTAGCCAGCAAGGATATCGTTACGTCTGTGGGCGACGAGCTTTCCTTCGACGTAAAATTCGGCGCGCTGAAAGCGTGTGAGCTGGAGGAGGCTTCCTTTGAGGCGGAAGGCACAGAGTATACGATGGATGAGGAGGGCAATATCCTGAAGGACGATGAGATCGTGGGATTTGTCAGCCGCTTTGTGGTGCAGCCTGCCAAGAACGGCACCGTATTCCCGGAGGATTTCAAGGAAGCTGTCGCTGTTGCCATCGAGGAAGAGGCCAGCGAGTTTACGTGCGTGAGTGAGGATGGTACGGAGAACGAGTATAAAATATCATACAAACCGGATACGGACAGTTGGATCGTGAAGCAGCACGAGGCGACCTACGTGTATGACCGCTATGGAAAGCCGTCAAAGGCACATTGGCTCGGCACGGATACGAACGGAATGGATATGCTGACGCGTCTGATGTACGGCGGCAGAGTGTCGCTGATCATCGGCTTTATCGTCGTGATCATCGAGACGCTGATCGGCGTTGTTCTTGGCGGTGTTTCCGGCTATTTCGGCGGCTGGATCGACAACCTGATCATGCGTATCGTCGATGTATTTTACTGTATTCCGTCCACGCCGCTGATCATTATTCTCGGTGCAGCCATGGATGCGATGCAGATCGACCCGCAGATCCGTATGCTGTACCTGATGCTGATCCTCGGTTTCCTTGGATGGCCTTCAATTGCCCGTCTCGTAAGAGGACAGATCCTGTCCCTGCGTGAGCAGGAGTTCATGACGGCAACGGAAGCCTGCGGTATCAGTGTTTCAAGAAGGATCTTCAAGCATTTGATTCCGAATGTTATCCCGCAGCTCATTGTAACGTGTACAATGAGCCTTGGTTCTACCATCATCACGGAGGCGACGCTGTCCTTCCTGGGACTTGGAGTTAAGTTCCCCTTCGCTTCCTGGGGTAACATTATCAACGATGTAAACAATGCGTACGTTATGACGCATTACTGGTTCATCTGGATCCCGGCAGGTATCTGCCTTCTTATCACAGTGCTGGGCTTCAACTTTGTAGGCGATGGTCTCCGGGACGCGTTCGACCCGAGAATGAAACGGTAAGGGAGGAAAAATATTATGGCGAAAAAACATGCAGAAGGTTATTTGTCAGCCAAAGAATCCCGCCGGATTTCAAAGGAGAACCGCCGGATTACGAATGAGCTGGAAAAAAAGCGGAAACGGAAGAATGTGCCGGAATCAGAGTATCTGACGACGATGCATGACCCGGAAAACGCAGTGGAATTTGATAATCTGCATACGTACTTCTTTACGGATGCGGGAACGGTAAAAAGTGTGGACGGCGTAAGCTTTGATGTGCCGATTGGAAAAACGGTGGGTGTAGTAGGTGAGTCAGGATGCGGAAAATCCGTTACGAGCCTGTCGCTTATGCAGCTCATCCAGCGTCCCCAGGGACAGATCGTGGAAGGCGAGATCCGTCTGAACCTCGGAAATAAGGCGTATGATATCGCAAAGACGCCGCAGGATAAGATGCAGGGACTCCGGGGAAACTATGTGTCAATGATCTTTCAGGAGCCAATGACTTCCCTGAATCCCGTGTTCCGGATCGGCGATCAGGTGGACGAGGTCATAGCGCTTCACAGCGGTCAGGGTATGAGTAAGGAGGCTGTGAAAGAGCGTACCATCGAGATGCTGAAGATGGTAGGGATCGCCAACAGCGAGGGCGTTTACCGGATGTTCCCTCACGAGCTGTCGGGCGGTATGCGCCAGCGTGTCATGATTGCAATGGCGCTGGCCTGTAATCCGAAGATCATCATTGCGGATGAGCCGACCACGGCTCTGGATGTGACGATCCAGGCGCAGATTCTTGATCTGTTGCGCCAGTTAAAGGATAAGATCAATTCTTCCATTATGCTGATTACCCACGATCTGGGCGTGATTGCGGAGATGGCGGATTATGTGGTAGTTATGTATGCCGGAAGAGTCGTGGAAAAGGGGACTGCCGAGGAGATATTCGAGCATCCGTCCCATCCGTACACGATCGGTCTGATGGCCTCAAAGCCGGTGGTAGGCAAGCAGGTAGACAAGCTGTATTCGATTCCGGGCAAGGTACCGAATCCCATCAACATGCCGGATTACTGTTATTTTAAAGACCGCTGCGAGATGTGCGTGGAGAAGTGCAGCGGCGTGTATCCGCCGGAGATTTCACTTAGTCCGACGCATAAGGTAAGCTGTTACCGTTACGAGAAGGAGGGAAAATAGATGGCTGTACAGAAAAATGAAGGAAAGCCTTCAGGTTCCGGTATCCAGTATGACCCGCAGTATATTCTGATGGTCAATGATCTGAAAAAATATTTTCCCATCAAAGGCGGTATGATCTCCCGTGCTGTCGGCCAGGTCAAGGCCGTGGACGGCGTTACCTTCAACCTGAAGCGCGGTACGACCATGGGCCTGGTGGGAGAGTCCGGGTGCGGAAAGACCACTACGGGGCGTACGATCCTGCGCCTTTCCGGTGAGAAAACAGGCGGCGACGTGCTGTTTAACGGGCAGGAGGTCTATGACCTGTCCAAACAGGAGCTGCGTGCGCTGCGTACAAAGATGCAGATCATTTTCCAGGATCCGTTCTCAAGCCTTTCTCCGAGACTTCCGGTAGGGGAGATCATCGGCGAGGCGGTGCGGGAGCACAAGCTTGTACCGAAGGAAGAATTCAATGATTATATCGATCAGGTAATGGATAACTGCGGATTGCAGCCCTTCCATAAGGATCGCTATCCCCATGAGTTTTCCGGTGGGCAGCGGCAGCGTATCTGTATAGCGAGAGCACTGGCGCTGAATCCTGAGTTCGTGGTCTGTGATGAGCCGGTATCGGCTCTGGACGTGTCGATTCAGGCCCAGATCATCAATCTGCTGAAGGAACTGCAGGAAAAATATTCACTGACGTACCTGTTCATTTCCCACGATCTGTCGGTGGTGGAGCATATTTCCGATACGGTAGGCGTTATGTACCTCGGAAATCTCGTGGAATACGGAAAAACGGAGGATATTTTCAGAAATCCACTTCATCCGTACACGAAAGCGCTGTTTTCCGCGATACCGATACCGGATCCGAAAGCCAAGATGAACCGTATCGTTCTGGAGGGTTCCATTCCGTCACCGGCGAACCCGCCGAAGGGCTGCAAATTCCATACACGCTGTGCGCATTGTATGGCGAAGTGCAAGGAAGTGGCGCCGGTACAGAAGGAAATAGAGCCGGGTCATTACGTGGTATGTCATCTCTACGATGAGTAAAGTGTACGGCGGGATGTGGACAGATAAAGTCAGGCAACCAGGCAGGGCAGCATAGGACTGTGTTAGATGGAAAGAATTTTAGTAAGCGGAAGAAGCTCTGTCAGCGGGAGGAAGATGGCTATGAAAAAAAATCAGGATATAAATGAAGATGATGGCCGGACTGTCGCTGATATGAGCCAGGTATCCAGCGGACATCTGTTCGGAAGACATCACAGATACTCACGGGAGATGCATTCCGGGTCGGGAGGCTTTGGCGGATCGCAGTTTGGGTCAGGAGGCGGCTTCGGCGGACAGCAGTCCGGGCCGGGGGAAGGTTTCGGCGGACAGCAATCCCGGTGGGAGATGCAAAGGCCGCGGACAGAGGAGCGGCCTTGGGAGAATGCCCCATTTACGAGAAAAGAGCGGTGGATGTATACGCTGGGAGCGCTGAAGGCATCCCTGCTGATCGGCCTTGTGTATCTGGCAGGACTGGGACTGCTGGTCGGATTGATGGTATTCTTCTGGAAATGAGAAACGGGGCAGGAGCCACAGAACGGCGGCCTGTATGAGAAGAGAGGCGGAGCTGCTGCAAGGTATCTTTTGATATTTTGCGGCGGCTCTTTTATATGTGAAATTCCTCCGGATTCTGATTTTATTTCGCTGCATTGAAATATACATTTTCGTACGAAGCATTTAGTTACGGTATGTCCTTCGGGCATATTTTTGCGTTTCCTTTCATATATATATGGTAGCGCCTGCGAGTGCAGGGCCTTACAGAAAGATACACGGATACAGTAATCATTGTATACGGACTAAAAAATGCCGCCAGGTTGGGGACGGCATGGGTTCAGGAAAAGGCCCGAAACGGACTGGGAGGCGTGATATGAGGGGAGCAGACAGGCTGCAGAAAATCCTGTATTTAATAATGGGAATACTTGGCATATATATTTTGTACAAGGGCGGGAGCATCCTTCTCGATACCCCCGCGGCACAGCGTATACTGGATTCCGGGACGCTGCAGCGGGGGCTGGAGGACAGCGCCATGCGCACCTGGGCTCCCGGCTATACGGCATCGATGGAAGAACACGGCGGCGATAGCTGGGCTGTCGGATGGATGCAGCAGGCCGTGCCGGTGTACAGCTATCTGGCTGGTGGGGATGGCACAGCCGAAAGTGAAAGAGACGAAGCGAGCGTAGAGGGTGATCCGCAAGAGGCGGCTGGTGGAGATGGTACAGCCGAAAGTGAAAGCGGCGAAGCGAGCGTAGAGGGTGATCCGCAAGAGGCGGTTGATGCGGATGGCGCTGCCAAAAGTGAAAGCGGCGAAGCGAGTGTAGAGGATGATCCGCAAGAGGCGGCTGGTGAGAATGACGCAGCCGAAAGGGAAAGCAGGAAAGTGAGCGTAAAGGATGATCCGCAAGAGGCGGCTGGTGAGAATGATACATCAGGAAATCGCATTGCCGAGAACGGCAGTATCGGAAGTACGGTGGCGGAGGGCATCGTATCAGGGGATGGGAGCGCAGTCCAGGAGTCAGGAGAAGACAAGCCATCCGGGGAGTCGGAGGATACTTTACAGGAAGAAGCGCGTCAGGCTTCCTCCGTGTCTGTTTCGCCTATTCTTTTGGAGCAATTACAGGATTTTGATTATCTGATCTCGAATTATTACACAGTGGACGGTGGTACGGTGGCGGATGAGTCGCTGCTGGATGTGGATGCGATGCTGGGCGAAGACCTCACCCTGCAGAAAAATCCGGACGTGCCGCAGATTTTGATTTACCATACGCATTCTCAGGAAACGTTTGCGGATTCAAGAGAAGGGAAAACGGAGGATACGATCGTGGGAATGGGGGAGGTATTGGCGGAACATTTACGGAATACATACGGTTACAATGTAATTCACGACACCGGGGTCTATGATCTGGTGGATGGCATTCTGGACCGCAGCGCTTCCTACGATTATGCCCGGGAAGCAGTGAAAAGTATCCTGCAGGAGAACCCGACCATCGAGGTGATCATCGACCTGCACCGGGATGGGGTGGAGGGACAGAAGTTCGTGACAGAGATAGATGGAAAGCCTGCTTCCATGATCATGTTTTTTAACGGAATTTCCCGGGACAGCCAGGATCAGCCCATTACTTATCTGAAAAATCCCTACACAAAGCAGAATCTGGCATTTTCTTTGCAGCTCCAATTGGCAGCCAGAGAAAAATACCCCGGTTTTACGAGAAATATTTATCTGAAGGCAGAACGGTTCAATCTGCATCTGCGCCCGCGCTCCCTGCTTATAGAGGCCGGGACGCAGCTCAATACGGTGGAGGAGGAGCAAAATGCAATGGAGGTGCTGGCGGAGCTGCTGGATCAGGTATTGAGCGGCTGTCTCTTATACACATCTCCGAGCCCACGAGACGGAGCTACAGCTCGTATGC
>CAMTFT010000098.1 GCA_947071365.1 uncultured bacterium
CTGCATCAGACTCGAAACGAACGAAATAGTAAAATCCTTCACGCATCTTCTGGATCTCATAAGCGAGCTTTCTCTTGCCCCACTCATCTACCTCTGTTACAGTACCGCCAAAACGTGTAATGTACTCTTTCACCTTTTCGATTGTAGCGGCTCTGTCTTCGTCTTCGATTTTTGCGCTGACAACCACTGCTAATTCATACTTGTTCATGCTTTTCGCACCTCCTTATGGTCTCTGGCCCCTTTTCTACGAAAGGAGCAAGGAAATAATATATCACGAATATTGACTTTAACACAAATTTCCTGCAAAATCAAGCTTTTTCACGCAATCCCCGCGTATTTTTTTCTACCAGCTTCCTGGCGATCATGATCTGATGGCCACACCCCTGGCATTTCAGCCGGAAGTCCGCGCCGACCCGCAGAATTTCCCACTCCTGGCTGCCGCAGGGATGCTGTTTCTTTAATTTTACGATCTGTCCTACCTGATAATCCATAGCTCCTCCCGCGCCGCTCTTATACTTCGATCGTGCCCAACACCTTTCCGATACTGTCGGAAATCAGCAGATCCGCAAATTTATCTCTTGGTGTCGGCGACTTATTGATAACGACAAGATGGCTTCCCCTGAAGTAATCGATCAGGCCGGCCGCCGGATAAACCGCCAGCGAGGTGCCTCCGATGATCATTACATCCGCATGGGAAATATAATAGATGGAATCCTGTATCGTCTGCTGGTCAAGGCCTTCCTCATACAGCACGACATCCGGCTTTATGACGCCGCCGCACTCGCACAGGGGAACCTCCCCCGGATACTCCAGCATATAGCGTGCATCATAGCTTTTTCCGCATTTCTGGCAGTAATTTCTATGTACACTGCCGTGAAGCTCCATGACTTTTTTGCTGCCCGCTGCCTGATGCAGCCCGTCGATATTCTGGGTAACGACAGCCCGAAGCTTTCCTTTTTCCTCCAGCTCGGCCAGCTTTCTGTGAGCCGCGTTCGGCTGCACGTCAAGGCACAGCATCTTGTCACGATAGAACCGGTAAAATTCCTTCGTGTTGCGCACAAAGAAGGTGTGACTCAGGATCGTCTCCGGCGGATAATCATATTTCTGATGGTACAGCCCGTCCACGCTCCGAAAATCCGGTATGCCGCTTTCTGTGGATACGCCTGCTCCGCCGAAAAATACAATATTATCGCTGTTCTTTACAATTTCCTGCAATTTTCTTACGTTTTCATCCATCCTCGTACGCTCCTCTCTCCAATCGCTTATTTCCGCTTCTTATTCAATACCAGACAAACCGTGTTCTTATTTTTGCCGAATAAACCTTTTTACTTTGTTCCAAATAGAACGCCTTCATTATTTAGATGCATATATCTGCGCCAGTTTTCCCATAACGACAAATCTCGTCGCATCATCTCCGGTACACGTTGACAGCGTCATGACACGGTCATCCTTCGTCACTTCTATTCCCGTATTATCCACCTCTGACGTCTCAAACGCATATTTCATCCACTGTTCAAATTCTTCATCCGTGTAGAAGGTCTGGTACGTCAGTCCCGTCTTGTCCACCACCGTCGCGGAAAAGATGCGGTACTGATAAATGAAATCAGGCGTGAACATCCAGAAATACTTGCTCTTGTCAAAGACTCCCTCTTCCCGGAATTTCTTCAGCTTTCCGAACATGGAACCGTTCTTCATGTTGTGGCCGTATATGATCGTATTCTGGTCCGTCAGATCCCTGCTGTTGTCGCAGTTTACGAACAGACAGCCTGCGAAATTGTCTCCCTTTTCAAAGGTTCGGTGCAGATAAAAATCATTGTCCTCTCCCTGTACCACCGGATAGGAAATATCCAGCGCACGGATACGCAGCCATCCTACAATGTCGCTGTTTACCTGCTGCAGCTCGGCAAAATCAATGGGGTTCCGCATTGTGGGAAGCGTAACCTCCTTGCCGTTCTCTGTTACGGTAGTCACTTCTTTCCCTGAAATATTCTGCAACGCCTCATCATCCTCCAGCGCATCCAGATCCTCTGTTTCGCCTTCGTTATCCGCTGCGTAACTGCTCTCCAGGTTATCATACTCCGCCGAGCCCTTATGATACTCCTGGTAAAACCCGTATAATGTATAACCGGAAAAAATGAATACCACAAGTGCAATCAGCATCAGCAGCGTACTCATAATATCCCCGAATGTCTTCCTTCTTTTCTTTCTGCGTGCCATATTATCCCCTCCAACTCCTGCTTTATCCCTCAGCCGGATATTTCCGGTGACGGAAAGCTCACAATAAACCTCGTATTTCTGCTGTCACTGGCAGCCGAAATCGTACCTCCATGCAGCTCCACGATCTGTTTTGCGATTGCCAGACCAAGCCCGGCCCCGCCGGTTCTGCTCGATCTCGCGTCATCGACACGATAAAATTTTTCAAAAATCATTTCCAGCTTTTTCTGCGGGATCTGCGGCCCCTCATTCGTAAAAATAATGGTGATCCTGCCGTTCCCACCTCTGGCCTGTATCAGGATCTGCGTTCCTTCATATCCATACGCCGCCGCATTCCGTAGCAGATTGTCGAACACTCTGGCGAGCTTGTCCGGGTCTCCCTGAAACATCAATCGCTCTTCCACGTCCACGGCGCACGTCATATTTTTCTCACTCAGCATACCGTAGCTCTCATCCGCAAGCTGCTCCAGCAGAATCGACAGATTCAGCCGCTCCTTATCAAGGACGATATTTTGCAGATTGAACCGCGTAATATCAAAAAATTCATTGATCAGCTCTTCCAGCCGGATCGCCTTTTCCAGCGTAATATGCGTGTACTTCGCCCGGTCCTCCGCCGACATGTCCGGCTGCTCATCCAGCATCGTCAGATATGCGATGACGGAGGTAAGCGGTGTCTTCAGATCATGAGCCAGATACACCACCAGTTCATTTTTCCGCTTCTCGCTCTCTGCAGCCTGTTTTTCCCGCCGCTTCAGCTTCATTTTCAGCGTGGACAGCGTTTCCGCCATAGGCTCCAGCTCCGGCACCAGCAAAATCGGCTCGTCCGACGCATTTAAAGTCTTTTCCAGCGCGTCACTGATATCATTCAGATACTTTGCCAGACGTCCCACAGAAACGTAAAAGAAGAACAGGAACAGGATACAGAAGCCTCCCACCACAAAGATGGATTTGTTGTAGATGAACAGGCGGTTGTAATATTCCACAGCCTGCCACTGCTCCATTCCGAGCTTCATAAAGATACGGACAATGAGGTTCGCAAAGCTGTCCTGAAAGATCCCGTCCACCAGAAAGGTCAGAATCCCATATCCCACGGCCGCCACCAGAACAGAGATCAGCAGCGACCGGATTAAAATTGTCCGTTTTAGTTTCCCGTAATTATTTTTCAACCTTATACCCTACTCCCCAAACGGTCTTGATAAAATCGCTTTTTCTTCTGCCATCCCCCATCTTTTCCCGCAGATGACGGATGTGCACCATCACTGTATTGTTGCTGTTCTTAAAATATTTTTCTTTCCAGATCTGTTCGAATAACTGCTCTGAGCTGATGACTCTGCCCCTGTTCTCACACAGCAGCCACAGGATATCAAACTCAATGGGCGTCAGCACAAGCTCCCGCTCATTGTACGTACACTCGTGGGTGTCGCGGTTCATCAACAGCCCCGCAAAATCAATGATATTGCCCTGCGTATTATTTTCATTGTACTTCGTATACCTGCGAAGCTGGGCCTTCACCCTGGCGACAAGCTCCAGGGGGTTGAAGGGCTTGGCGATATAATCGTCGGCCCCCAGCGTAAGCCCTGCAATCTTGTCCGTATATTCTGTTTTTGCCGTCAGCATGATGACCGGAAATCTGTATTTCTCGCGAACCTTCTGAAGGATCCGAAAACCGTCAACATCGGGGAGCATCACATCCAGCAGCGCCAGATCCGGCTGCTCCCGCTCGATGGCCGCCAGCGCACTGCGCCCGGTATAGGCGGTCTCCACCTCGTAGCCCTCGTTTCTCAGGTACAGCGCTATGACATCCGCGATCTCCTTCTCATCATCCAGAATTAAAATCTTACTGCTCATGTCTCTCCTTACTCCAGCCTTCTATCCATTGCGAATCGCACTTCGTGCGACGGCATTCGTATTCCGCTTCGCTTCATACTCATGTCGTTCGCTCGCCAAATCCTCGCAGAATCCCGCCTGCGCGATTCTGCGGCACTTGGCTCGCTATTCGCAATTCCCTACCGTTCTCGGGTACGGCAGCACGTCGCGGATATTGGACATTCCGGTCAGATACATGACGCAGCGCTCAAATCCGAGCCCAAATCCGGCATGGTGCGTGGAACCGTATTTACGAAGATCCATATAGTACTTGTAGTCCTCCGGCTTCATGCCAAGCTCCGCGATCCGCGCCTGCAGCTTGTCGAAATCATCCTCTCTCTGGCTTCCGCCGATGATCTCACCAATACCCGGCACGAGACAGTCCATAGCCGCAACCGTCTTTCCGTCTTCGTTTAATTTCATATAGAAAGCCTTGATATCCTTCGGATAGTCTGTAACGAACAGCGGCTTCTTAAATACCTTTTCTGTCAAATAACGCTCATGCTCCGTCTGAAGGTCGCAGCCCCAGGATACTTTGTACTCGAAATTGTCATTGTTCTTCTCAAGGATCTCAATAGCTTCCGTGTATGTCACATGTCCGAACTCGGAGTTCAGCACGTGATTCAGACGTTCGATCAGTCCTTTATCTACGAAAGAATTAAAGAATTTCATCTCTTCCGGCGCATGCTCCAGCACGTAACGGATGATATATTTGATCATATCCTCTGCCAGTATCATGTCATCTTTCAGGTCTGCAAACGCGATTTCCGGCTCGATCATCCAGAACTCAGCCGCATGGCGCGCCGTATTGGAATTCTCAGAACGGAAAGTCGGCCCAAACGTATAAACGTTGCGGAACGCCTGAGCAAACGCCTCCACGTCAAGCTGACCGCTGACCGTCAGCTTCGTCGCCTTGCCGAAGAAATCCTGTGTAAAATCCACTTCTCCCTTATCGTTCTTCGGTACATTGTTCAGATCCAGAGTCGTTACCTGGAACATTTCCCCGGCGCCCTCACAGTCGCTGGCAGTGATCAGTGGTGCGTGTACATAGACAAAATCCCTCTCCTGGAAAAATTTGTGGATCGCATACGCGATCAGAGAACGCACGCGGAATACTGCCTGGAACGTATTTGTTCTCGGGCGCAGATGCGGAACAGTCCTCAAATATTCCATAGAATGACGTTTCTTCTGCATCGGATAATCCGGTGTGGATGTACCCTCTACCTCGACAGATGATGCCTGGATCTCAAAAGGCTGCTTCGCATTCGGTGTTGCCACCAGAATACCCTTTACGATAATTGCAGCGCCGCTGTTCAGCTTTGAGATCTCTGCAAAATTCTCCAGCTTGTCTGAATATACGATCTGAAGCGTTTCAAAAAATGTACCGTCATGCAGTACGATAAATCCAAAAGTCTTGGAATCGCGGATACTTCTCACCCATCCGCCGACTGTTACTTCCTTGCCTGTATAGGCACCGCTGTTGCGGTATAATTCTCTGACTGTAGTAAATTCCATTTTTTATCTCCTTCTTATTCTGGCGAATTGCTTTGATTCGCCTTTTTAACTCTTCCGGGCAGAGCCTGCAACTTCCGGGCAGAGCCTGTAAAATCTTCGCTTTTCCAGGCTCGCTTCGCTCGCCAGATCAGTCTGAATCTTCGGCCTGCTTTCACGCAAGCGTGAAGCAGACCTCCGCTTCATCCTGACCTGGCTCTGCCCTTTTCGGACATTATACCGTTTTTCGTTTGTTCCTGCAAGGTCTAAGAAATCTTTTAACGTTCTGTCTGCTCTTGTCGAACTAATGTTTGTTTTTTCATCGGATTTTGTTGAAAAAATGAGTATTTAGTGGTATCCTAATCTTAAATACATTACAGGGGTGATTTTTATTGTCAGATTACACACTTTACATAGATGAAAGCGAAACATTTAACAATAACGGTAAATATTTTGTTATGAGCGGTGTCATAATTAAGGAATCTGACTATATTAATATCGAGAATGCTCTTAATGCTGTTAAAAATAAGGTTTGGAATCATGCAACCGGATGCGAACAGTATATCTTACACGAAAAAGATATTACCTCTGCAAGCAAAGGTCAGATAGCTTCCCTACCTGCTTATAACCATGTTTTTAAGAAAAATAAAAATGTTATCCTTCTTTATAATGAGCTTTCCAAACTCTTCAAGAACTTACCGCTTGTTGTTCTCGGTGTTTGTATCGACAAAAGCAGATTGTATGCCGATTTTGGTGAAGCCCATATGAATCATCAACTAACCATTGCTATCCAGCTTTTAATAGAGCACTATTGTATGTTTCTCATAGAAAATAATGCAACCGGTAACATATGTTATGAAGCAATGCAACCTGAACAAAATAAAAAAATCCAGCATCGTATATATGAACTAAAAGCACTTGGCACAATGTACTACTCTCCATACACAATTCAGGAATACGTGAAAGATATAATTTTTATCCCAAAGTCTCAGAATTATGTAGGATTACAACTTGCTGATTTTGTTCCTAATACACTGGGAAGATATACCTGTCTCTTATACACATCTGACGCTGCCGACGACTTAATAGGTGT
>CAMTFT010000099.1 GCA_947071365.1 uncultured bacterium
GAAATACGATATAATAAATTAACATGTTTTAAAAGAATAAAACAAAAGGAGGTTTACAGATGCTAGATCAATCATTTTATGAGAAAGCAGATGAAATCATCGCTTCTTATGGTAAAAAGGCGGCCTCACTGATTCCTATTATGCAGGATATTCAGGGAATATACCGCTATTTGCCTGGAGAACTTCTGACCTACGTGGCACAGCAGATTGGAATCACAGAGGCAAAGGCTTACAGTGTAGCGACGTTTTATGAGAACTTTTCTTTTGAGCCGAAGGGAAAATATGTGATCAAGGTCTGTGATGGCACGGCGTGTCATGTGCGCAAATCGGCACCGATTCTGGAAGCGTTTCAGAAAGAGCTGGGGCTGAGTGCAAAGAAGCATACGACGGATGATATGCTTTTTACAGTGGAGACGGTGAGCTGCCTTGGCGCTTGCGGCCTTGCTCCGACCGTTATGGTCAACGAAGAAGTACATCCGAAAATGACACCTGAAAAAGTATTGGATTTGATCCGGGAATTGCGAGGTGACAGACATGATTGAGAATCGTGAAACGTTAATCAAAAATACAGAGGCTGCAAAACAGGAGATAGCTTCTTATGACTGTCGTATTCTGGTCTGTTCCGGTACAGGATGTATCGCTACCGGTTCTCAGAAGATATATGAAGAATTCGTGAAGATTGCGAAGGATGAGCCGGGAGTGAAGATCGACTTTGCACCGCATGATGAGGGAAAGCATATCGGCGTGAAAAAGACAGGCTGCCAGGGCGTCTGTGAGCTTGGTCCGCTGGTTCGGATTCAGAAGGGCGACAAGGTCGTTCAGTATACGAAGGTACAGATCGCAGACTGTAAAGAAATATTTGAGCGTACGGTAAAGGGCGATGACGTGATCGAAAGCCTGCTCTACAAACAGAGCGGTGTTACATACAAGAGTCCGGATGAGATCCCGTTCATTGCAAAGCAGACGAGGATCGTTCTGGAAAACTGCGGTAAGTTCGATGCGGAATCCTTTGACGAGTATCTTGCCAGCGGAGGTTTTTCGGCATTCCAGAAAGCATTGTTTGAGATGACTCCGGCGGAAGTCGTGGACGTAGTAGACCAGTCGGGCCTGCGTGGACGAGGCGGCGGCGGATTCCCTGCGGGACGCAAGTGGAAGCAGGTGGCGCGTCAACCGGAAAAGGAGCGCTATGTGGTGTGCAACGGCGACGAGGGTGATCCCGGTGCATTTATGGATGGCTCCGTAATGGAGGGCGATCCGTACAAGCTGATCGAGGGCATGATGATTGCCGGTTATGCGGTAGGCTCATCAAACGGTTATATATACGTCCGGGCGGAATATCCGATGTCCGTGGCCAGACTGAAGCATGCGATCTCTGAGCTGGAAGCAAGGGGCATGCTGGGTGACAATATTCTTGGGACAGATTTCTGTTTCCATATGCATATCAACCGCGGCGCGGGTGCGTTTGTCTGCGGTGAGGGTTCTGCGCTGACCGCCTCCATCGAGGGCAACCGCGGTATGCCGCGTGTAAAACCGCCGAGAACAGTTGAAAAAGGTCTCTGGGCGAAGCCGACCGTTCTGAATAACGTGGAGACGTACGCAAACGTGCCGAAGATCGTCCTTCAGGGCGCTGATTGGTACAGAAGCATAGGTACGGAGGGAACGCCCGGTACGAAGACATTCTCACTGACTGGTTCCATTCAGAATACGGGCCTTATTGAGGTGCCGATGGGAACGACGCTGCGTCAGATCATCTTTGATATCGGAGGCGGAATGAAGGATGGCGGTACGTTTAAGGCAGTACAGATCGGCGGACCGTCCGGAGGATGTCTGACAGAGGCGCAGCTTGATGTCCCGCTTGATTTTGAATCCATCAAAAAGTACGGTGCGATCGTTGGCTCCGGCGGACTGGTGGTAATGGACGACCATACGTGTATGGTGGAAGTGGCAAGATTCTTCATGAGCTTTACCCAGAGAGAATCCTGCGGAAAATGCGTTCCGTGCCGTGAGGGCACAAAGCGTATGCTGGAGATCCTGGAGAAGATCGTGGCAGGAAAGGGCGAACTGGAGGATCTGGATCGTCTGGAGGAGCTGGCTGAGATGGTTAAGAGCATGGCTCTCTGCGGTCTTGGAAAGAGCGCTCCGCTTCCCGTACTCAGTACCCTGCGAACCTTCCGCGACGAGTATGTAGAACACATCGTGGACAGAAAATGTAAGGCAAAGGTCTGCCAGGCAATGCGCCGTTTTGTTATCAATCCTGAATACTGCAAGGGCTGCGGCAAGTGTGCGAAGAACTGCCCGGTAGGAGCGATTACAGGCGTCCGCAAGGAATGCTATCACATTGATCCGAATCTCTGTATCAGATGCGAGGCATGTAAAGACAACTGTGCCTTTGATGCAGTTTATATTGAAGCGTAGGGAGGGACAAATATGGGAACAATGACGATTGACGGTAGAAAAGTTGAATTTACCGATGAAAAGAATGTCCTGACGATTATCCGAAAAGCCGGCATCGACATTCCGACACTTTGTTATCATTCCGAGCTTTCCACGTTTGGAGCCTGCCGTTTATGTACCGTGGAGGATGACAGGGGAAGGATGTTCGCATCCTGCTCGGAGGAGCCAAGAGACGGTATGGTGATCTTCACCAATACCGGAAGACTGAGAAAATACAGAAAGCTGATCATCGAGTTGCTTCTTGCGGCCCACTGCAGAGACTGTCTGACGTGTGAGAAGAGCGGTGACTGCAACCTGCAGACACTGGCAAAACGCTTCGGCGTTATGAATGTCAGATTTGAAAATTATAAAGAGAGAAGGCCGCTGGATTTCAGCTCTCCGTCCATAGTGAGAGACCCCAACAAATGTATCCTCTGCGGCAACTGTGTGCGCGTCTGTGAGGAGCTGCAGGGTGTTGGTGCGCTCGGTTTTGCACACCGGGGCTCTGACTCCATGGTAATGCCGGCCTTTGACCGGGAGATCGCGACGACAAAATGCGTGAACTGCGGCCAGTGCCGCGTATTCTGTCCGACCGGCGCAATCAGCATCCATCACAACAGAAGCGAGGTATGGGATGCGCTGTCCGATCCGAATGTTCGCGTAGTAGCGCAGGTGGCTCCTGCTGTCCGGGTGGCGGTAGGCGATGCCTTTGGACTTCCGAAGGGCAAGAGTGTGATGGGCAAGATCGTCAATGTGCTCCACCGGATGGGCTTTGACGAGGTATACGATACGACCTTCAGCGCAGACCTTACTATCATGGAAGAGACGGCTGAGTTCCTGAACCGTGTGGAGAATGGCGGCAAGCTTCCGCTTCTTACCTCCTGCTGTCCGGCCTGGGTGAAATTTGTAGGGGATGAATTCCCGGAATATAAAGAAAATGTTTCCACGTGCCGTTCTCCGCAGGGAATGCTTTCCGCAGTCGTAAAAGAATACTTCCGCGATCCCAAAAACAGCGGAGGGAAGAAGACGGTCATGGTTTCCATCATGCCGTGTACGGCTAAGAAGATGGAGGCAAAGCGCCCGAACAGCTTTACAAAGGGCGAGCAGGATACGGATTTTGTGCTTACGACTACAGAGCTTATTGATATGATCCGCACAACAGGTATTAATTTTGCTGATCTGGAACCGGAATCTTCGGATATCCCATTCGGGCTTGGTTCTGGCGGCGGTGTGATCTTCGGTGTGACCGGTGGTGTGACGGAGGCGGTGATCCGCCGTCTTGCATCGGGACACGATAAGGCGACCATGGACAGCATTGCAGAATGCGGTGTCCGCAAAGAGGGCTTCATCCGTGAATTCTCTGTTCCGTACAACGGTATTGATGTGAAGATCTGTGTAGCCAGCGGCCTTGCGAACGCGAGAAAGGTCATGGAACAGGTAAAGAGCGGTGAGAAAGAATACCACCTGATCGAGATCATGGCGTGCCGCCGTGGATGTGTCATGGGTGGAGGGCAGCCGCGGCTTGCGGGTGACAGGACAAAGGCAGCCCGTATTGCAGGCATCTATAAGGCGGACAATGCATCTGTGATCAAGAAATGCGATGAAAATCCGATGATCCAGGCTTTATACGACGGCCTCCTGAAGGGCAAAGAGCATGAACTGCTTCACAATCACACATTTGAATAGACCAACAGAAAGAAGGAGTTATCAATGAAAAAAAGTTTTCTGGCTGTTTTTACCTCTGCGCTTTGCGCGGCACTGCTGTCTGCCGGTGTGGCATCATCACAGGATCTTGTAAATGTCGGTTCCCTAAAGGGGCCGACCTCCATTGGGCTTGTTGGCTTTATGGACGAGGAAGCGAAGGAGAAGGATCAGGAATACAGTTTTACGATGCTGACTGCTGCGGATGAACTGTCTGCGAAATTTATGAGCGGCGAGGTGGATTTTGCGCTGATTCCGGCGAACATGGCAAGTATCCTGTACAATAAGACCGGCGGAAATGTCCAGGTGGTGGATATCAATACGCTTGGCGTCCTGTACCTTGTCACTGCCGATGAAGAAGTCGATTCTGTTGCGGATCTGAAGGGAAAGACCGTATATACGACGGGAAAAGGACAGACACCGGAGTACGTGCTGAATTATCTGCTGAAGGCGAACGGACTGACAGAGGATGATGTGACGGTGGAATACAAATCGGAGGCTACCGAGGTGGTATCTATGTTGTCAAAGGATACGGCGGCCATCGGCGTACTTCCGCAGCCCTTTGCCACGGTGGCATGCCAGCAGAATGAGAGCCTTAAGCTATCATCGGATCTGACGCAGGAGTGGGACAGTACAGGAAACGGCAGCCTTGTGACAGGTGTGACGGTGGTAAAAAAGGAGTTTGCCGAGGCCAATCCGGACCGCGTCGAAGATTTCCTGGAAGAACATGAAGACTCGGTGGAGTTTGTCAATGAGAATGTATCAGCGGCCGCAGAGCTCGTAGTATCCTGTGGAATCATCGAAAAAGCGCCGGTAGCGGAAAAGGCAATTCCGAAGTGCAACATCACGTGTATCGACGAGGAAGAGATGAAGACGGCTCTGTCAGGATATCTGGAGGCGCTTTATGAGCAAAATCCGGAATCCATAGGAGGGGCTCTTCCCGGAGATGATTTTTACTATATTGAAAAGGATGATTAAAAACGAAGCATTTCAGTGACCGAAAAAATGAACCTTATAGCTGGCAAAAAAAGGCCGGAGCAGTGCTTTTCTGGGTGCTGCTCTGGCAGATGGCAGCATTTGTGTGGAAAGATTCGCTGGTATTTGTAGGGCCGCTTGATATGCTGAAGGCGCTTGTGGAGCAGATGGGAGACAGGGAGTTCTGGCTTTCCCTTCTGCGCTCCATGGCGTGTATCCTGGGAGGCTTTCTTGCTGCTTTCACGATGGCGATACTGCTATCTGCGATGGCCTTTTGCCTCCCGTACCTTAAGCTTTTTCTGGAACCGATAGTGACGCTACAGAAGAGTGTTCCTGTAGCGTCTTTTGTCGTGCTGTTTCTGATCCTGATCGGTTCGAAGTATCTGGCGGTGGTGATCGTATTTTTTATGGCTTTCCCGATCCTGTACATTAATATGACAGAAGGTCTTTCCAAAGTAGATGAGTCAATGCTGGAGATGGCAAAGGTATACCGTATGCCGTTTCGCAGCCGTGTTTTATATATTTACCGTCCGGCACTGTGGCCGTTTCTGCTTAGCGGGACGAAAATAGCAGTCGGTATGAGCTGGAAATCAGGAGTCGCCGCGGAGATCATAGGTGTACCATCGCACTCTATCGGGGAGCAGCTCTATATGGCGAAGATCTATTTGAATACGGATCGGCTCTTTGCGTGGACACTGGTGATCATCCTGCTCAGTATGGCTTCGGAGCGGCTGATTATGAAACTGCTCAAAAGGTTGGGAGGAAGAACATGAGGATTGAACATCTGAGCAAAAGCTACGCAGGAAGCCCTGTTCTGGCAGATATTACATTAGAACTGGCAGAGGGGAATGTATATGCGCTGCTGGGGGCATCGGGGAGCGGCAAGACGACGCTGCTTCACCTATTGATGGGGCTCATCCCTCCGGATGGCGGAACGGTATCAGGCGTTTCAGGGAAACATATCTCTGCCGTCTTCCAGGAAGACCGCCTTTTCGGGTTCCTGACTGCCGCGGAGAATATCGCAGCCGTCCGCCCCGGAGGTTCCATTCGGGACAAAGGACTGATCGATGGCCTGAACAAATATCTTGCGGAAATTTTGCCGGAAGAATCTCTGAACAAAAAGGTTGCCGCTTACAGCGGCGGCATGAAGCGCCGCGTATCGATCGCGCGGTGTGTGCTCACACAGTCCGACGTGCTTGTGATGGATGAACCGTTTTCCGGGCTGGATGAGGAGACGAAGGGGCGGACGGCAGCATTTATCCAAAAATACCGGGCGGGAAGGACGCTGATCTTTTCCACGCATGACAGTGGGGATGCAGCTTTGCTGCAGGCGGAGAAAATCTTTCTTTAATCCAGAAGACATATGATAAATTTCAGGGGCTTCTAACCAGGTATCTGAATCAGTGCTTTGCCTTTAAGGCATACTGGAATCAGAAGGAGACTAAGAGTTTTTTGAAAATAAGCATACCAACACCTGTCTCTTATACACATCTCCGAGCCCACGAGACGGAGCTACAT
>CAMTFT010000100.1 GCA_947071365.1 uncultured bacterium
ATGTAGCTCCGTCTCGTGGGCTCGGAGATGTGTATAAGAGACAGATGTGGTATATCATGGATGCGAAGGAAAATGCATTCCTGTACTACGGCTTCAAAAAGGAGATCAGCCGGGAGGAGTTTGAGCGCAGGATACAGGAGGATACGCTTCTTGAGGTGCTGAATGCGGTTCCGGTGCAGAAGGGGGACGTGCTGTTCATCGAATCCGGGACGATCCATGCGATCGGGCAGGATATCATGATCGCTGAGATCCAGCAGAATTCCAATGTGACATACCGCGTTTACGATTACGGCAGAGTAGGAAAGGACGGCAAAAAAAGGGATCTCCATATCGAGAAAGCCTTGGCGGTGACGAACCGGGTGCCTATCATCCGGAACAGCAGTTATCCCCATGTGGCGGACTGCGATTATTTTACGGTGGACAAGCTGAATCTCGACGGTAAAATGATGAAAAAGATGGAAGGCATGGTGACAGAGGATTCTTTTGTGAGTATACTGGTTTTGGATGGCAAGGGGAAGATCACTTGCGGTCAGGAGAGCCTTTCCTACCAAAAGGGGGACAGTCTCTTTTTACCGGCGGGGAGCGGTGCGTATGAGATAGAGGGAAGCTGTGATGCCCTTGTGACTTCTATCCGGGAAAAGGCGGGCCCTGTCCGCATCGGTATCGATATCGGAGGACGGAACACGAAGATCGGCCTCGTGGATGTGAATCAGAAGTTCCTTGCTTACCGGGAAATTCCCTTCGATATGGGAAAAACGCCCGAAGAAGTCCTGGAGGAGATCGGAAAAGAGGTTCTTGCACTGCTGGAGGAAAAGCAGATCACCATGGATCAGTGCGTTGGCGTTGGAGTCGGAGCCGCTGGAACGGTGCTGCGGGATAAGGGAATCATCGCTTACTCCAACAACATCTGCTGGGAAAACGTTCCTGTGGCACAGATCTTATCAGAGTTTCTTCCGGTTCCGATCCGGGTGGCGAACAACGGAGACTGCGCGGCTCTTGGAGAAGCGGCAGGGGGAGCGGCCCGGGGGTATCAGGATGTGCTTATGCTGACCATCGGAAGAGGGGTCGGAAGCGGCCTGATCCTGGGCGGAAAAATTTACGGCCGGGGAAACGGCATCAGCTCAGAGCTGGGGCATATGGTGATCGTGGAAAATGGCCGGAAGTGTACGTGCGGCCGGAAGGGCTGCCTGGAAGCTTACATCTCTGCGGCTGCGGTGTGCAGTGTGACGCAGGAAAAGATGGGGCATCCGCTGGAGCTTAAGGAGCTTTTTGAACTGGCAGAGTCGGGGGATAAGGAGGCACAGCTTATTACGGAGGATTATATCCGGAAGCTGGCTACCGGTATTATAAATCTGACGAACATATTCAGGCCTCAGACGGTCATTATCGGAGGAAATCTGGCGGAAGCCGGGGAAGGATGGCTGCGGCCGCTGCGGGCAATGGTGGAGCGAAATTGCTTTGGCGGAGAGAACTCTGTTCTTCCGGAGATCGAAATTGCTGCGCTTGGCAGAAGGGCCGGAGTGATCGGAGCGGCGAACCTGGGTGCGGTATCTGTCCGCTGACGTGCATGAATAAAGGTATTGGGATCGTATTTGTCCGCTGACGTGCATGAATAAAGGTATTGGGATCATATCTGTCCGCTGACATGCATGAATAAAGGTACTGGGATTGTATCTGCCTGGTACGGGTGAATAAAATGATGTGTTCAGGTGTGCCTGGTATTATATGTGGAAATGGAGGAGTATCATGGGCTACAGAGAGATATACGAAAAATGGTGTACAGACGATTATTTTGATGAGGCGACGAAAGCGGAACTGAACGCCCTTGAGGGTGATGAAAAGGAGATCGAAGACCGCTTCTATCGTCAGCTTGAGTTCGGAACAGGCGGGCTGAGGGGCGTGATCGGCGCCGGGACGAACCGCATGAACATTTATACGGTACGTCAGGCAACCCAGGGGCTGGCGAATTATATTATGGAGCAGCAGGGACAGGAGAAGGGCGTTGCCATTGCGTACGATTCCAGAAGGATGTCACCGGAGTTTGCAAAAGAGGCGGCTCTGTGCCTGAACGGCAACGGCATCCGGACGTATCTGTTTGAGAGCCTTCGGCCGACACCGGAGCTCTCCTTTGCGGTAAGGCAGCTCGGATGCATTTCGGGAATCGTCATTACGGCAAGCCACAATCCCAGGGAATACAACGGATATAAGGTATACTGGGAGGACGGCGCACAGATCACGCCGCCTCACGACAAAAATATTCTGGCAAAGGTTGCCGGGGTGACAGAGTTTTCGCAGGTCAGAACGATGAGGGAGGAGGATGCAAAAGCTGCGGGACTTTTCCGGGTGATCGGAAAAGAGATAGATGATCGGTACATGGAACAGCTCAAAGCCCAGAGTATTCACCCTGAAATGATTCCGGCGGCAGCAAAGAATATAAAAATTGTCTACACACCGCTGCACGGCACGGGCAATCTTCCGGTGAGGAGGGTTTTAAAGGAGCTGGGCTTTGAACAGGTGTACGTGGTTCCCGAGCAGGAGCTGCCGGACGGCAATTTCCCCACGGTATCATACCCGAACCCGGAGGATGAAAAGGCGTGGACGCTGGCCCTTGACCTGGCAAAGGAGAAGGATGCGGATATCGTTCTGGCTACGGATCCGGATGCGGACCGTCTGGGAGTGTATGCAAAGGATACGAAGACCGGCGAGTATGTAAGCTTTACCGGAAACATGTCGGGAATGCTGATTGCGGAGTACATTCTGCGTGAGCGGACGAAGACGGGAACGATGCCGGAAAATCCGGCTCTTGTGGAGACGATCGTTACGACGGATATGGCGAAGGCGATTGCAGCGGATTACGGTACGGCTCTGATCGAGGTACTTACCGGCTTTAAATATATCGGAGAGCAGATCAAAATATTTGAGCAGAGCAAGAGCCATCATTATGTGTTTGGCCTGGAGGAAAGCTACGGCTGCCTTGCCGGAACGTACGCCCGGGATAAGGATGCGTGTGTGGCGGTAATGATGCTCTGCGAGGTGGCTGCGTATTATAAGACGCAGAGAAAGACGCTGTGGGATGCCATGATAGATATGTACGAAAAATATGGATACTATAAGGAAGGTCTGGCGACGCTGACGCTGAAAGGAATTGACGGCGCAGAAAAGATCCAGGCCATGATGAGCAGCCAGAGAGAGAATCCGCCAAAGGAGATAGGCGGCCTTAAGGTACTGGCTGTGAGGGATTACAAGGCGGATACACGCAGGGATATGCGGACAGGAGAAGTGACGGCTACGGGACTGCCGTCCTCTAACGTGCTGTACTACGAGCTGGAAGACAATGCATGGTGCTGCGTGCGCCCTT
This sequence comes from uncultured bacterium, assembly GCA_947071365.1. Classification (GTDB taxonomy): domain Bacteria; phylum Bacillota; class Clostridia; order Lachnospirales; family Lachnospiraceae; genus Choladousia. The sequence continues at coordinate 3,359 of CAMTFT010000100.1, forward strand.
CCGGCACAGAGCCGAAGATCAAATATTATTTTGGCGTAAAAGGAAGCTCGCTGGAGGATGCGTCCGAAAAGCTGGAGCAGCTCAAAAAGGCCATGACAGAGTAAACAACGAAAACAGGAGATAGCGATATGATACGGTATGATAATGAGCATAAGGTTTTTAAGCTGGATACTCCCAATACCAGTTATCTGTTTGGGGTGGCAGACGAAACTTATCTTGGACATATTTATTATGGAAGGCATCTTGGAGATACGGATCTGACGTACCTTTTGCGGGCAGAAGAGCGTCCGCCGCTGCCGTCGCTGCTGCCAAGAGAAAAGGTTGGCTTTTTTGACTGTTTCCCGATGGAATATCCCGTAGGAGGAACCGGAAATTTTGGGGCGGACTGCCTTGACATCCGAACGGAAGACGGGCAGGAGGGCCTGGAGCTCTCATACGTTTCCCATCAGATTTATGCAGGCAAAAAGCCGCTGCCCGGTTTGCCGTCTACCTGGGGCGATGACTGTGACACGGTGGAAATAACGCTGGAAGATAAGGTTACGGGGCTGCAGGCGGTGCTGTCCTATACGGCCTTTCGTGATGTGGATGCGGTCGCAAGAAGTGTGAAGATCGTAAACGGCGGTTCCAGAAAGCTTTATCTGACGAAAGCGCTTTCGGCATGCCTTTACGTTGAGCAGGAGAGCTTTGAGGTGATGACACTGCCGGGCTCCTGGGCAAGGGAACGCCGGATCCAGCGGCAGAAAATGTGTTATGGAAGTGTGAGCACGGAGTCCATCCGCGGTATTTCCGGCCATCAGGATCATCCGTTTATGGCGCTGGTCTCAGAGGACTGCACGCAGACGCGGGGCGAGGTCTATGCCATGAATTTCGTATATTCCGGAAACTTTCTTGCCAAATGTATGATGAATCAGTTTGACCAGATCCAGATGGCAATGGGGATCCATCCGGAGCGTTTCTGCTGGAAGCTGGAGCCGGGGGAGGTATTTCAGGCGCCGGAGGTTGTGTTGGTATACTCAGACGAAGGGTTTGGCAAAATGACGAGAACCTTCCATGACCTGTACAGGAAATACCTGATCCGTGGGTTCTGGAAGGACAGGGAGCGCCCTGTTCTGATCAACAACTGGGAAGCCACATATTTTGATTTTGATACGGAGAAGCTTCTGTCCATTGCACGGGAAGCCGCAGAGGACGGAATTGAGATGCTGGTCATGGATGACGGGTGGTTCGGACACCGGGAATCAGATAACAGCAGCCTCGGCGACTGGTTCGTAAATGAAGAAAAACTGCCGGGCGGCCTTAAGTATCTGGCGGATGAGGTGAACCGTCTCGGAATGAAGCTTGGAATCTGGGTGGAACCGGAGATGATATCCGAGGATTCTGATTTGTATCGGGAGCATCCGGACTGGGCGCTGCAGGTGAAGGGCCGCAGGCCGGGGCAGTGCAGGGAACAGCTCGTTCTGGATCTTAGCCGCCCGGAGGTGACAGATTATATATATGAAAGCTTAAAGAAGGTTCTCTCCTCTGCCAATATCGAGTACGTAAAATGGGATATGAACCGCCCGCTGGCGGATGTGGGAAATGCTGTATTTCCATCAGACCGGCAGGGAGAAATCATGCACCGCTATATGCTGGCTGTGTATCGGATGCAGGAACGGCTGCTGCAGGATTTCCCGGAGCTTTTGCTGGAAAACTGCTGCAGCGGAGGCGGCAGGTTTGACCCGGGTATGCTGTATTACAGCCCGCAGATCTGGTGTTCCGATGATACGGATGCTCTGGAGCGGCTGGCGATCCAGGAGGGGACGCAGCTTTTATATCCGCTTTCGTCCATTGGAGCGCATGTTTCGGCCTGCCCGAACCATATCACAGGGCGCAGTGTTCCCTTTGAGACAAGGGGAATCGTGGCTCTTGCCGGAACCTTTGGCTACGAGCTGGATATTACAAAGCTGCCTGAGGAAGAGCGGCAGCAGATTCCGAAACAGGTGGGACAGTATAAACAGTACAATCGCCTGATACGGGAGGGAGCGTATTACCGGATCGCTTCCTGGCAGGAAAATCATTTGTTTGACAGCTATATGGTAGTATCGGAGGATAAAACGGAGGCGCTGCTGACTTATATACAGGTTGTTGCGGAGCCAAACAAACGGAGCCGCCCTATCCGTCTTCAGGGACTTTTGGAAGATGCATTTTATGAGGTCGAAGGCAGGAGATACCGCGGGGATACGCTGATGTATGCCGGGCTTTTGATGGAGCCGGTGAAGGGCGATATGCAGGCAAGGATGATTTCAATCAGGCAGGTTTCATAGAGTGTAACGGGATCGAATTAAATTATGAACTGCTGTACTGGTCTGGTAAAAGGAGAAGATAATGAGAGAAGAATGGCAGCGGCTGCTGTCCTGCATGAGGAGAGCAAAAAAGGGAGAAGAACTGACAATTGGATTCCTGGGCGGCTCTATTACTCAGGGAAGCCTTGCCTCCGGGGAGCAGCAGACGTATGCATGGAAGGTATATGAATGGTGGTGCAGGAGCTTTCCAGATGCCGTATTTCATTATGTAAACGGCGGGATCGGCGGTACTACCTCGCACTTTGGTGTGGCAAGGGCAGAGAAAGACTTGCTCATGTACCAGCCGGATGTTGTGATCCTGGATTTCAGCGTGAACGATAAACCGGATGTATTTTTTCAGGAGACGTATGAGGGACTGCTGCGCAAGATTCTGTTCTGGCCGGGATATCCGGCAGTTCTCATATTAAATAATGTATATTACGATACGGGAGTAAGTGCGCAGGATCTTCACAATGAGCTGGCGGACTATTACCATGTGCCGTACGTCAGCGTCCGCGACACGATCTATCATCAGCTGAAGCAGGGTATTTACACACAGGAGGAGCTGACGCCTGACGGACTGCATCCGAATGATAAGGGACATGGTCTCATCGCAGAAAAGATCACGCGGTATTTGGAGGCGGTGAAGGAAGCGCTGGAAGAGGAAGATACTGCGGAAGCGTGTGAAGCGGACAGATGGTCAGCTTGGATGGCATCGGAGGATAAAACCGCGGATGCTGCGGAAAGTGCGCCGATAATCCGGAAATGTAAAAGTGCGGATGTTACGGAAAGCGTGGCTGAGAATAGGCGGCATCCCCTCACAAAAAACGCATACGAGGATGCCCGTCATCTCAATATCACAAATGCACAGCCGAAGCTTGAAGGCTGTCTCTTATACACATCTCCGAGCCCACGAGACGGAGCTACATCT
>CAMTFT010000101.1 GCA_947071365.1 uncultured bacterium
TACACCTATTAAGTCGTCGGCAGCGTCAGATGTGTATAAGAGACAGGAAAGGGATATCTATATGATATTGATGGCTGAATAAAAGCTTTTCGTGTACCACAGAATGATAATTCCGTAGTACATTCTTACGACGATTAAAAAAGAAAAGAACTGCAGAGAAGGAGGCGCTTTCATGGAAACGGAGAAAAGGCCGGAACAGAAGATACTTTTTGCGTTTAAGATGGGACAGAAATGGTGTGAACTGACCGGTTATATGGGAAAACAGTATCAGGTAACGACCGCTTTTGGAGGAAATGCCCTGGAGCGGTTTTTGAGCTGTGGAGACAATCGTTGGTCTGCGCTTTTGATTGGTGAGGAGCTGTTTATGGAACTGTGCGATGAGCCGCAATGGCAGGAGCGATTTGATACCGTGGCGAAAAATATGCCGATACTGCTGCTGGTGGAGGGGGATCTGCCGAAGCCATTTTCCATGATGGAGTTTGTAACGGACATCATCCGCCGAAAAGAACACTTGGGATTTGCAGCCAGAAGAGTTCGCCACACTGCTGAGTTGTTTCGCCTGCAGCAGAGTGTACATCGCAGGAAAGAAGAACAGGAAGCCTGATGACAACCACTGATCTGGCTGCCAGCGACGGGCGGATGGGCAGAAACCGCGGAACCCGGATTTCCGGTATTGTTTCGGCGGTTTTTTTGTGCTATACTTTATCGAATACAGTCTGACAGCTCAAGTGAAAACAGAATGTCTGACGTATAGAATGGAGTGATTTTGTGCAGGAAATTTTACTCGACAGCATCATAGACTGTCTGAAACTTCTGCCGTTTCTGTATCTTTCTTATCTGGTGGTGGAGTATGCAGAGCATAAGATGAGCAGCAAAACGAAAGAGCTGATATACCGGGCCGGAAAGGCGGGGCCGTTTTTGGGCGGTCTGATCGGAATTATACCGCAGTGCGGATTCTCTGCGGCAGCGGCGGGGCTGTTCGCGGGAGGAATGGTGTCTCCCGGCACACTGCTGGCCGTCTTTTTGTCTACTTCAGATGAAATGCTGCCGATCATGGTATCGGAGGGAATCGAGCCGTCTGTCATCATAAAAATACTGGCGGTCAAAGTAGTGGTGGCGATTATCGCCGGCCTCGTGCTTGATCTTGTAGTGGAGCATATTTTTGGGCGCAGGAATGAGATGCCGGAGCATCCCGATATGTGCGAACACGGCCACTGCGGCTGCGGGGAACATGGCATCTGGTATTCTGCGATGCACCATACGGTCCGGACGGCAGCTTTTCTGTTTCTTATTTCCCTGGTGATCGGTTTTGGAATGGAGTGGCTCGGCATAGCAGGCGCTTCAAAGGAAATGGTAAAGATTCCGGGCGTGGAAGCGGTGCTGGCAGGACTGGTGGGCATGATTCCGAACTGTGCGGCTTCCGTGCTGATCACACAGCTTTTTTTGGAGGGGATCCTGGGGAGCGGTGCGCTGTTTGCCGGTCTTCTGTGCGGCGCAGGCACAGGGCTTTTGGTGCTGTACCGTGAAAACCAAAGCAAAAAGATGAATCTGGCTATCACCGCCGTGCTGTACGTAAGCGGGACGGTGGGCGGAATGATCGTCGGAGGGCTTGGAATTTTATAAAACAGTAAGATCATATTTTCAGAATGATTGGAAAGGATGTTAGATATATGGATTATATAGTAAGAGCTACGGCAGCGAATCAGCAGATCCGCGCATTTGCATCAACGACCCGGGAGATGGTGGAGACGGCCCGCAGTTATCACAACACAAGCCCGGTGGCTACGGCTGCGCTGGGACGGCTTTTGACGGCAGGCGCGATGATGGGCGCGATGATGAAGGGGGATAAGGATATCCTGACGCTTCAGATCAAGGGAAACGGGCCGATAGGCGGCATCACGGTTACGGCGGATTCCAGAGCGAATGTCAAGGGCTACGTGCAGAACCCGGAGGTGATGCTCCACGCAAATGCAAAGGGCAAGCTGGATGTCGGCGGCGCAATCGGAATCGGCATTTTGAATGTTATCAAGGATCTTGGAATGAAGGAGCCGTATGTGGGCCAGTGCGAGCTGAAGACCGGGGAGATCGGGGACGATCTGACGTATTATTTCGCGGTTTCCGAGCAGGTGCCATCCTCCGTCGGCCTGGGCGTTTTGATGGAGAAAAATAATACCGTGAAGCAGGCGGGTGGTTTTATCATTCAGTTGATGCCGTTTACTTCGGAGGAAGTGGTTGACAGGCTGGAAAAGAAACTGGCGGATGTGACTTCGGTGACTGCCATGCTGGATGCGGGCATGACGCCGGAGCAGATCCTGGACGAGCTGCTGGGAGAGTTCGGTGTGGAGATCACGGATACGCTTCCGACACAGTACCATTGTGACTGTTCCAGAGAACGGATCGAGCGGGCGCTGATCAGTATAGGAAAGAAGGATCTGCAGGAGATGATCGATGCAGGAGAATCTATCGAGGTAAACTGTCATTTCTGCAATAAAAAATATCAGGTAACGGTAGATGAGCTGAGGGAACTGTTGAAGAAATCCAGCCGTTAGACGGTATGGCGATGCAAAGCTTCTGCGGCAGACGTATGGAGAGCATGATATTTGGGGCATGCTTCTTTCAGGATGAAGGAAGAGAAGGGAGAAAAGATGAGAGACGGATTTATAAAGGTAGCTGCGGTGACACCGGAGATCAGGGTGGCAGACTGCGTATTCAATACGGCCAGCATTTGCAGAGGGATAGATGAGGCGCTGGCGGAAAAAGCGAAGATCATTGTTTTTCCGGAGCTTTGCGTGACCGGGTATACGTGCAACGACCTGTTCTGGCAGGATGTGCTCCTGTGTGAGGCGAGACATGAGCTGCATCATATTCTGACGCACACGAAGGGAAAGGATGCCCTTGTTTTTGTGGGACTGCCCTGGGAGAAGAACGGGAAGCTTTACAATGTGGCGGCGGCCATCTGTGACGGAAAGCTGCTGGGGCTTGTGCCGAAGCGGTATATTCCGAATTACAATGAATTTTATGAGGCGCGTTATTTTACGCCGGGCAGTGAGACGGTGGAATGGATAACATTTGAAGGGGCGCCGGTTCCCTTCGGCATGAATCAGCTTTTCTGCTGTTCAAACCCGGAGGGGCTGCAGGTGGCAGCTGAGATCTGCGAGGATCTGTGGGCTCCGAATCCGCCGAGCACGGCTCATGCGCTTGCCGGAGCAAATATCATCGTGAATCTGTCGGCCAGTGATGAGGTGACGGGCAAAAATCTGTATCGGGAATCGCTGATCGCCGGACAGTCGGCGCGGCTGCTTAGCGGATATATTTACGCCAGCGCAGGGGAAGGGGAATCCACTCAGGATCTTGTCTTTGGCGGTCATAACCTGCTGGCGGAGAATGGCTATATTCTGGCGCAGTCCCCCCGTTTTTCCTGCGGTCTGGTCTGTGCGGAATTCGATATCAGCCGCCTTCGGGCAGAGCGCCGCAGAATGAATACCTTCGAATCATCGGGAGAGGAAAATTACGAAAAGATCCGTTTCCATCTGGAGGATGAGGAAACGTCTCTGACGAGAATATTTGACCCGGCGCCCTTTGTTCCGTCAGGAAAGGCTGACCGGGAAAAGCGCTGTGAGGAAATTTTGACGATACAGGTACTGGGATTGAAAAAGCGGCTGCAGCACACCGGTTCAAAGTATACTGTCGTAGGTATTTCCGGCGGCCTTGATTCTACGTTGGCGCTGCTGGTTATGACGAAGGCCCACGATATGCTGGGGCTTCCGCGAAACCAGATGACGGCAGTGACAATGCCCGGCTTTGGAACTACGGACAGGACGTACCACAACGCCTGTGAGCTGACGAGACGCCTTGGAGCGGAGCTTTTGGAGGTGGATATCCGGGATGCCGTCAATCTGCATTTCAGGGATATCGGACAAGATCCCGACGTGCATGATGTGACGTACGAAAACAGCCAGGCCAGAGAGCGGACGCAGGTATTGATGGACATCGCAAATAAAAAGGGCGGCTTGGTGATCGGAACGGGAGACATGTCAGAGCTTGCACTTGGATGGGCGACGTACAATGGCGACCACATGTCCATGTATGGGGTGAACTGTTCCGTGCCGAAAACACTGGTGCGTCATCTGGTGCGGTATTATGCTGACACCTGCGGCGATGATGGTATCAGCCAGATTCTGTATGATGTGCTGGATACGCCGGTGAGTCCTGAGCTTCTGCCGCCCGAGAACGGCCGGATATCCCAGAAGACAGAGGATCTTGTGGGGCCGTATGAGCTGCATGATTTCTTCTTATATTATCTGCTTCGTTTTGGGTATTCTCCGTCAAAGATATACCGCGTGGCAAAGCTGGCGTTTGATGGGGCGTATGACGACGGGACGATCCTGAAATGGCTGAAAAAGTTCTACTGGAGATTTTTCTCGCAGCAGTTCAAGCGTTCCTGTGTCCCGGACGGCCCGAAGGTGGGAAGCGTCGCGCTGTCGCCCAGGGGAGATCTGCGGATGCCAAGTGATGCGTGTGTGCGGATCTGGATGGAAGAGCTGGAGACGCTGGGGTAAAGTGCTTTGGGATGAAATTCCTGACGACAACAGATAAACTCGGGTGTTGACAAATAGACCGGAAATGGTATACTGAAAAAAGCAATGGATTTATAATACAGAGAACACGTTGACGAGACGAGTAAAATGCGGAAGCATCCAGAGAAGGGGCGGCTGCTGGAAAGCCCTTATGCGGAACCATTTGAAAACTACCTCGGAGTGGCCCCAATCCGGCCCGGTGACTCCGTTACAGTCAGATGAGTGGTTTTGCAGATGCAGATTGCAGCAAAGGAGCGGCGGTCTGTAAAACAAGCAGGGTGGAACCGCGAGTAATGAATGTTACCCGTCCCATGCAGTCTTATTTGGGCTGTGTGGGGCGGGTCTACTTGTTTTAGAAAGGAGAGTTTACCATGAAGGAAAAACTGAAAGCAATTTTTTTGAGCAACTGGACTACCAGCGAAAAATGTCTGCTTCTGGCGGATGTACTGCTTCTGGGCGTACTGCTTGGATGGCTGACGTCTCCGCTTAAGAATGGATTCCGTATTTTAAGCGGCAATACGTGGGATTTCAGCCGCAATGATTATTGGGAAGAAGAGGAAATGGAAGAGGAGGAATAAAAAATGATTATCACATTAAAGGACGGCTCTAAAAAAGAGTATGCACAGCCGATGTCTGTGATCGATATTGCAGCAGATATCAGCGAGGGACTGGCAAGGGTGGCTACCGCGGGCGAACTGAACGGGGAAGTTGTGGATCTGCGTACAGTGGTAAGCGAGGACTGCGAACTGAACATCCTGACCTTTGACAGCCCGGAGGGAGCCGGAGCATTCCGACACACTACTTCGCATATCATGGCACAGGCGATCAAGCGCCTTTACCCGAATGTGAAGCTGGCGATCGGGCCGTCCATCGCAGATGGATTCTACTATGATGTGGACAGTGAGACTCCGCTGACGGCAGAGGATCTCGAGAAGATTGAAAAGGAAATGAAGAAGATCGTGAAGGAAGCCCTTCCGATCACCCGCTTTACGAAGCCGAGGGATGAGGCCATCGCATATTTTAAGGAAAAGAATGAGCCGTACAAGGTAGAATTGATCGAGGATCTCCCGGAGGATGCCGAGATCAGCTTTTATCAGCAGGGCGAGTTCGTGGATCTCTGTGCAGGCCCGCACCTTATGACGACAAAGCCGGTAAAAGCGTTCAAGCTGACGAGCCTTGCAGGCGCGTACTGGAGAGGCAGCGAGAAGAACAAGATGCTGACCAGGATCTACGGCACTTCTTATACGAAGAAGGCAGATCTGGATGCGTATATTACCCGTATGGAAGAGGCAAAGAAGCGTGACCACAGAAAGCTGGGCAAACAGCTCGGGCTGTTCATGATGCGCGATGAGGGACCGGGATTCCCGTTCTTCCTTCCGAAGGGCATGATCCTGAAAAATACGCTGCTGGATTACTGGCGGGAGATCCATACGAAGGCTGGTTATGTGGAAATATCGACTCCGATCATGCTGAACCGCCAGCTCTGGGAGACGTCAGGACACTGGGATCATTACAGGGAAAATATGTACACGACGGTAATCGACGATACGGATTTCGCCATCAAGCCGATGAACTGCCCGGGTGGTATTCTCGTATACCAGTCAGAGCCGCGTTCTTACCGCGACCTGCCGCTGCGTATGGGTGAGATCGGTCTTGTACACCGTCATGAAAAATCAGGACAGCTTCACGGGCTGATGCGTGTGCGCTGCTTCAATCAGGACGATGCACACATCTTCATGATGCCGGAGCAGATCCGTGATGAGATCAAAGGTGTTGTAAAGCTGATTGACGAGGTATACCAGTTGTTCGGATTCAAGTACCACGTAGAGCTGTCCACCCGCCCGGAGGATTCCATGGGAAGTGATGAGGACTGGGAGATGGCAACAGACGGTCTTCGAAGCGCGCTGGATGATCTGGGACTGGATTATGTAGTCAATGAAGGGGACGGCGCATTCTATGGCCCGAAGATCGACTTCCATCTGGAGGATTCCATCGGAAGAACGTGGCAGTGCGGAACCAT
>CAMTFT010000102.1 GCA_947071365.1 uncultured bacterium
ATGTAGCTCCGTCTCGTGGGCTCGGAGATGTGTATAAGAGACAGGTTTAGTTTCCCAGTCTTTGCATCTGTTACCGGCTTTTTCATAATTCGCTTCCCCTCTCCCGATGGCAGCATTCAGCCGGTCAACCTCTTCCTGCTGCTTTTTTGCTTCATCTGACGACTTGCCGTAGATATTGTTCATATCTTTCAGCTTGTCAGTTGCTTTTTCAAGGTCAATATAAAGCTGCTCAAGCCCTTTCCCGACATTATCGTAAGATGCCCTTGCATTTTCCAATCCTGCTTTTGTCGCTGATACCTTCCGCTTCTGCTCTTCCAGTATCTTATTTAGGATCTCCTGTTTTTTGGACAGCGCTTCCAGAGTATTTGCCTGTCCCTCATATTCTGCATTTACTTTTCCAAGCTCGGATTTCATTGACGTGAGGCTTTTGTTGACGCTGGTGACCCCCTCCTTAAATTGTTTTTCTCCATCCAGCCGGATCCCGGCAACAATATCATTCTTTCCAGGCATTCTTTGCACCTCACTTTTATACATAAAAAGCGCCTGCCTCCCGGCAAGCGCTCATCGTTTACTCTGTAATCTTTTCAGTTTTTTCTTGTCTCTTTCCGAAAGTTCTTTCCTTCCGGTAATATAATACCCGCCATCATATTTATGCCAATAGGACGGCGCTGTGATCCACTTTATAAACCGTATGCCTCCATAAATAAGCAAAACAGCTAATAAAACCAATACAATCCACATCATAAAACCACCGCCCTTTCATGTCTTAATTATACTACACAATCCAGGACGGCACAATCATTTTATGGGAGATCGTCGATAGTACAGATCTTCTTTTTCTTTGTCTTTATCCCGTTCAGCTCCACGAATTCATTATAAATCTTGAAAAACTTCCGGGGCGTCATCTGGAACAACTGATCCTCCGGATACCCAAGCTTCATTGATCCTATATATAACATGCGGGCAACGTTCAGTTGTTCGTCTGCCCGCTCTTCCGGTTTGGGTCATCGTCCTCCGGCTCAGGCAGGGATATGCCATATGCTTTCAGTACACTGGCAATCAGCGTAAACCGGTTATCCAGCCCAACCAGCCAGCCTGCTTCCTGCTCTGTTATTTCTTTCAGGGTGCTTGACGGATCCCTGTACTTCTCCCGTGCTACCTCATCATTCAGCAGCATCACCAACACATCCCGGAGCATATGCCCCGAAACATCTTCATTTGTTATATCGTCAAGCACTTCGGCCAGCGTCTTCTCGTAGCGATCCTGTATCTCATCGATAATGTTGAGGGTGAAGAGCAAGTGCCGCTCTTCACCATTTACCAATATTGGGATTCCCCGAGGTCTCAAATCGCTCATTATGCACCACCTTCTGCCGGTGCGGCAAGGAACTCTTCAAGCGCCGCAGTTGCTTCCTGCAGAGAATCAAACTCCTGCACAATTTTCACATTGTTCTCAGCGTCCGGATATCCCGTTCCCTCCAATGTCGTGTGCTTGTATTCCTTGGTTTCAGTCTCAGTCGAGTTGTCGTCATTCGGCTCACCGAACTGCATATTTGGATAAATCTTCAGGATGAAGACTTCTTTCCCGTTCCTTTCAGAGTTGCCGATTGCACCGATTCCGACCATCGGCGCATTATCCGTCGATTTTACAGTTACCTTTTTTGACGCTTCATCATAAGCGTGCCCGCAAAGGTCGGCGTATTCTTTAGCGGCAAGGTCATTCAATTCCATGGAAAGGCTGATCTTATTCACAGATTTGTTACTCTCGACCTTGCGGTTGTCGCCCCAGTCCTCCGCTTCGATCTTGTTCGGCGAGCCATTGAAAGTTACCAGCGTACCAATCTCTTTTGCACCGGTGTATTTCCCCTTATCATCAAATTTCGAGTATTTCACACTCTGGATTCCTAACTTTGACATTCTTATTCCTCCTTTTCCCCTATGTGGCAACAGATTACCACATGGATTGTTTTGGTTTCTTTTTCATATAATGTGCTGATGTCAGTTACATAAAAACCAGCCTCTTTCAGTAGACTCATAGCTTTTTTCTTGTGGGCCCGGAAATCTGATGTTCTGGGCGCAAAGATATGCACCTGCCACCAGGTAACATAGTTCTGCGGCCTGTTATCCCCGTGGTTGACCGCTTCCTCGGCTTCCTCGTTGTATACGATATACTCTTTCTCAGAGCCAAGGTATTCATAATATTTCACCGGCAGCCCCATGCCCTGCAGCACCTGCTCAAGTATCTGGTCTGAGCTCATCCTCCGCCCACCTGCCTCTCAAACACTTCGCGCATAGCCTGGACAACCTGCGGCTCCGCACGGATCACTGCATTTGTGATGACCGGAGTTGCAGGCCGCCCTTTCACGCCATATTCCAGCCAAATGAGTTTCTCCATATTCCTGACCCTTGTCTGGCCGCTCCCTTCTCCTTTCCCTTTCCGGGCATTTTTCCATTTGCGCTTCCGGCCTTTTCCGGAGGCGTACCCGGTAGGGCGGGTACACATGTAATAAACGCCTTCTGTTGTCCTGGTCAGGCCAGTTGGTTCTATGGATGCAACCATCTCACCAGTGTCCTTATGCTTTGACGCTTCCGCAACTACTTCTTTTTGCAGCGCTTCCATCCCGGCTTCCATCATCTTCGGGGCTACTTCCTCAAATCTGCCGAGCCGGTCAAGCTTTGATAAAAGGCTGTCAACTCCCTGCACGTCAAACTGTGCCATCCGTCACCCTCCTTTGCCTTGCCAAATGAAGTGATATGTCATTGCATTTCGGCCTTGTATCCGGGATCACCTGAACCTGCCGCACCTCATAAACCTGGCTATCAATGACGATTAAATACTCCGAGGTCAGCCAGGGGCGGAACTGGACGCGGATCAGCCGGTCGATCTGCACTTTATTCGTCATTGCCTCCTCATACCGCTTTATGCCGACCGTCCGTTCCTGGAAACGCAGGCGCTCTTTTTCCCTTCCGGTGTCGCCCTCTTCATCGATCATGCGGATGCTGCACAGCCCGTCATTGAATGTTTCAAATATATCCCTGCTCTTCTGCGTAGGCATCTGTCTGCACCCCGATTCTTAAAGATATCAGCTCCGCCCTGAAATTCTGCTCAAACAGTTCCAGGGCGTTGTTTCTTGCGTAGCGGCAGTAGTCAAACAGCAGCGCGCGGGGCATCCCCTCTACTTCATATTGCTGTTTCTCTCCTGCTGCATTGTCAAGATAGGCCATGCCGCGCTCCAGAATGCCTTTCAGTTTTTTGTCGCCATCCTCATCTTCATACGTGATATCAAGATAGTTTCTGGCATCCGCCAGCATTTCTTCACTTACCATGGCTCACCCTCTTTTACGCTGTCTTTGCTTTTGTTACGACCGGGTTGTCTTCCGCATTCGTGACTTCAACCTTGAGCGGCATCGGTTTCAGGCTGGTGAGGTCAAGGTACTGAAATGCGTTGTTGTCTTTCGGGCGTCCCATGCCATACATCTTTGTGATGTACACACGGTTATCCTCCAGGAACTGGTATTCATCGGAATACTCGATCTTTCCGGAAGAACCGGCGCCGATCCCCATGAAATACTTCTTGGCAAGGCCCATGATACCTTCCCCCTCGTCAAGGACGGCGGACTGGATAACTTTCGTCGGATACGGGAACACATTGTTCTTGTACGTCCCATCCGTCGCCCGGACTGTAGAGGACGGCAGCACTTTCTTGATGTAATCCACCGGATTCACGACAAGCATTACCTCCGGCACTGTGCGGTATCCTCCGACATTATCCGGTTTCTTTGCCAGCGGAGCAACTACAGCACAGTATTCAACCGGCTCCAATGTTTTCAGCACAACCTTTGTCTTGTCCGCGTAGACGCCCTGTGTCACAGCCCCGTCAAGGTCTTTGCACATGCCGATCGGCTGATTTTTTCCCGTGCCTTTCAGGATGCCTTTCTCCAGCCCGCCGGCAGATGCCTCAGAGAGGATGATGCGGACATAATTGTCCAGCCATACCGGGCCGAGGTTCAGCATGTCTTTTGATACCGGGATGAAGGCGCTCAGCTTTGCAAGCGTCATGTCAAGCACGTCAATCTTACCAGCAAGTTCCGTTGCAATCGCAGTCGTCAAGGCATCCCATGTAGCCAGATCGATATTATCCGCGTTCACGATCATCTTGATCGCTCCCTGACAGTTAATAAAATCAATCTCTGACAACAGCGGGTGCGCTTCCTGCATGTCCTGGATCACAGAGTCGATGATTGTCTCCGGCATTGCTTTCTGGGTATCAACAAGGGCCTGCTGCGGATTTACCGATTTTGCTGAATCGATCCACGCCTGGTAAAATTCCTTTTCCTCTGATGTGAGCTGCCGGATCCCTCTGGAGGCCAGCACCGCGGAGTCCCTGCTCTGCTGGAGGTCTCCAAATTCCTCCATGATCCTTTCCTGTACGCCGTTTGCAAACTGCGTGAATGCTGCGGCCATTGCTTCCTGGTCGTCATTCTTTAGCGCCTCGGATAATGACTGCATGAGCTGCATGTTTTCCCGTTTCAACAAATCTTTATTTTTCATTTTTTTCCTCCTTTTGGAATGCATTAAAAAAAGCACTCATCATGTTGAGCACTTTCTGTTCGCTGTTTTTCGGTTCTGGTTTTGGTGGGACCGGAGTTGGGGGTTCTGTTCTTGCCATCCCCTCAATAACAAACTGTTTCATCTCCTGCCTGAACGTCTGCACGCTTGCAAGCTGTTTCTGGAGCTGCGTGATCTCAGCCATGACCTGCTGGCTTAATTGGCTCTGGTCTACCTGATAGTCTGCGATCTCGTCACAGAAACCATATTCCAGGCACTGCTCCGGCGTCAGGAACGTTTCTGTGTCCATCATTTCCTGCAGCTCTTCCTCGGTCAGGTTCTTTGCCCTCGCCATGTAGATCTTGCGGTTGGATTCCATCAGCACGTCAAGGTCATCTGCGCACTTCCGGAGCATTGCAGCGTCGCCGTATACGTTCATTGACATATTGTGGATAAGCATTGATGTACCGAGTCCCATGATGATCTTGTTACAGGCCATGCAGATTACACTTGCAACAGAATATGCAAAGCCATCCACGTAACAGGTCTTTTCTGCCTTATGTTGTTTCAAGAGGTTGTAAATTGCCACCCCCTCCTTGACTGAACCGCCGTTGCTATTCACATGCAGTTCAATTGTTGCCGTTTCCGGTATCGCCGCAAGCTGCTCCCGAAAATAATTCGCGCTGGTCTCGGATTCGTCATACTCCAATGTAGACCAATTGAAAGTTCCATATGCTGTCACATCGTCGTAGATGTACAACTTGTGAACATTACTGTTTGCCATCTGTTCAAACCGAAATTTCGTTACCTTTCCTTTCACCCTGTATCACCTCCCTCCACTGTGGTAATCTCCTGATAATTTTTTGTGATCCAATACTTTTTGGACTCTTCTGTATTAAGCTCTGCATCTCCAAGCTTCTTTCTCAGCTCATCGATGCAGTACATACCGCTTGCAATCAGCTTATCAATTTTCTCTGCAATATCGAAAATATCAATATGCATTACTGTTGTGGTATCGACTTTCAGGTAATTCTTTTTAGCGACCTCAGTTTTTCCATACCGTTTCCGGTTGATCTCTGTCTGGATCATCTCACAGATCGGGTCGATGCAGAAAGTCAGGAAGTTTCGTGTGATCTTCTCTACGTCAGATACATCACCTTTTAAAAGGGACACAGGGATATTGAATGCCCTGGCGACCGTCTCCACAATTTCATCCAGCATATCCACGATATCTTTCATTTCGGAAGTTGATTTTTTGCTCTGCTCCGCTGCCTGCTTCGTGTATGTAAATCCCTGGAAGAGGGGGAGTACAGCACTCCGGCTATTGAAAAATTTCTTGAAGCGTTCATTCATCAGTTCTTCATATACCTGCTCAAACGTTTTATTCCCGTACATTTGCCCCTTGGCTGTCGCATCGATATGCAGCGTACCTTTTTCCCCTCCGGCTTTTTCGTACTTGTCAACCGCCTCGTTCAATATCGTATTATAGCCATTGCAAAGGTCTGTAAGAAGCTTCCGGATGTTTTTGTTGTTAAGCTGGAAATATAAGACTTCTGACATCCGGAAAGAACGGTTCAGCGTGAGGTTCTTCCGGTACACGTTACTGAATATAGTTTCTTTCAGGGCATATTCCTCTTTGCTGAAACTTTCGGCAATGATAAGCTGCCCGGAAGCCCCCACTATCAGGCACTCGTTGTTGTAAAGCAGTTTTGTCACAAGCTCCTGAAGGAACTGGCTTGAATTCTGGTTCTTGTTCGGCTCAAAATTCCAGGTATAATATTCTTCATCCTGAATTTCCTTTCCTCCCTCGAATGTCTTGAATTCGCACTTGGAGATACAATTCGCAATCAGGTTGATGGCCGCATGTATTGTGAATTCTTCCATCACAAGCTTTGAAAGCTTTTCCTGATCCACATATGCTTCAACTGTTTTTGAATCTATCTCAATACTTTTCCCGCCCAGCATCCTACCTGTCTCTTATACACATCTGACGCTGCCGACGACTTAATAGGTGTA
>CAMTFT010000103.1 GCA_947071365.1 uncultured bacterium
CGAGATGTAGCTCCGTCTCGTGGGCTCGGAGATGTGTATAAGAGACAGTCTGCCCGGTGCAGTATGCGGCTCTGGCAACTCTGGGATTCTTCGATGAGTCTGTTCTGGAAACGCTGCGAAAGGAAAATTCCATACTGCAGGGACATCCTGATATGAAAAAATGTCCGGGCATTGATATTTCCACCGGTTCTCTCGGACAGGGACTTGCCTGCGGCGTCGGTATGGGAATCGTGGCGAAGAAGGACAAAAAGGACTACCGCGTGTTCGTTGTGGTAGGAGACGGTGAGTGCCAGGAGGGCGAGATCTGGGAGGCAGCCCAGACGGCCAACAAGTATAAGCTGGACAATCTGATCGTTTTCGTGGACAACAACAATCTGCAGCTTGACGGCATCACGGATGAGGTTATGCCGAACATCAACCTTGGAAAGAAATTTGAGGCGTTTGGCTTTGAGACATACAGCATTGACGGCCATGATATGAAGCAGATCGTGGAAACGCTGGATCGCATCCGTATGACGAAAAACGGCAAACCGAAATGTATTTTTGCAAATACCGTAAAAGGAAAAGGCGTTTCCTTTATGGAAAACCAGTGCGGATGGCACGGAGTTGCGCCGAATGACGAACAGTATGTGCAGGCTATGAAGGAGCTGGATGAGCAGCTTGCGGCGCTGGCGTAGAGAGCAGGAGCGGCCACAGGAGGGCGCAGGGGTGCAAAACGAATGGCCGAAAAGAAAATAAAGAAGAAGGTTCAGAGACGGAGGAAAGGATATGAGTGAAATCAAGAAAGCAACCAGGGATGGTTTTGGTGAGGAGATCGTAAAGCTTGGGAAGTTGGACAATGATATTTACGTAGTAGATGTCGATATCGGAAAGTCCTGCAAAACGGGGGCGTTCCGGGCGGAGCTTCCGGAGCAGTACCTGAATGTGGGTATTGCAGAACAGAATGCGGCAGGTGTGGCAGCGGGCCTTGCAACCTGCGGAAAGACACCGTTTGTAGTGACGTACGCGGTATTCGGCTCTCTGAGGATGTGCGAAATGATCCGTCAGGAGATCTGTTATCCGCACCTGAATGTAAAGATTGCCTGCTCTCATGGCGGCGTGACTCCGGCTAATGACGGAGCAAGTCATCAGAGTATCGAGGATATGGGCGTGCTGCGGACGATTCCGAACATGACCGTTATCATGCCGGCGGATTATTATGCGGCGAAAAAGCTGGTAGCTGCCGCAGCAAAATTTGACGGCCCCGTATACCTGCGTTTCACGAGAGATGCGATTCCTGTTATCTATGATGAAAATACAGAGTTTGAGATTGGAAAGGCTCATAAGCTCCAGGATGGTAAGGACGTATCTATCATCGCCAATGGCGATACGGTATGCATCGCACTGGAGGCTGCAAAGCAGCTTGAAGCTCAGGGAATTTCCGTAAAGCTTCTGGATATGCATACGATCAAACCGCTGGATGAAGAGGCAGTAATGGAATGCATCCGGGATACGGGAAAGATTATCACGATAGAGGATCACAATATCATGAACGGCCTCGGCAGCGCAGTAAGTGAAGTGGTAGCTGAGACAGGAAACGCGGTCGTGAAGCGAATCGGTATTCAGGATCAGTTCGGCCAGTCCGCTCCGTATGAGAGGCTGCTGGCTATCAACGGAATCACAGTGGAGAACATTGTTGCAACAGCAAGAAAACTTGCAGGCTAATAAAAAATAAATTTGGAGGATAAGAATATGTTTGAATTTGACGGACAGGTAGTAATCGTAACAGGAAGCGGCTCACCGAAAGGAATCGGAAAGACCATCGCAAAGACGTTTGCACATCAGGGCGCAGCAGTAGTGATTGCGGATATGAATGAAGCAGGCGTGGAAGCCACCGTAAAAGAGATACAGGAAGAGGGCGGCAAAGCTCTTGGTGTAGTGGTGAACATTACCTCTGAGGAATCCGTAAAAGCTATGGTTGATAAGGTAATGGACAATTACGGGCGGATCGACGTACTTGTAAACAACGCCGGCATCTCCCAGAAGGTAACGGTAGAGGATATGACTCTGGCAGATATGCGGAGAATTTTTGAAGTAAACATGTTTGGACTTTTCCTCTGTACACAGGCATGTATGAAGGTCATGCGTGCACAGAAATACGGAAGGATCGTAAATCTTTCCTCCGTATCCGGAAAGCGGGGCGGCGGCGTCTTCGGCGGAGCGCACTACTCAGCATCCAAGGCGGCTGTACTGGCATTCTCCAAGAACCTTTCAAGAGAGATCTGCGCAGAGGGAGTTACGATCAACAGCGTGTGTCCTGGCCTGATCAATACGGAGATCTGGAAATCACTTCCGGCTGACGCGGCGCAGAAGGTGATCGATGGAATCCCGATGGGCCGTCCCGGCGAAACGCAGGAGGTGGCGAATGCGATCCTCTTCTTGGCATCTAAGGAGGCTTCCTACATTACCGGTGAGGAGATCGATATCAACGGTGGTTCCCATATGGATTAATCACTTTTTGCCCCGCCCGTATTATTCAGGCGGGGCGTTACAATTTAGTTAATGCGGCTCTGCACTCTTCTCTGTTAGTGGTTGGCTGAACTGCAATGTATTGGGCGGGAAAATTTCAGAATTGCTCTGCGGGGCAATGGACAAACCGGGCACTTATATGATAGTATGTAGGACATAGGACAAAGTGTGAGGTGACAACATGCCAAAAAGCGGATATTTAAAAAAAGTGAACAGTGAGTCGGTGGTGCAGCAGATCATCAATAATCTGACAGAAGCTATGATGAACCGGCAATTGCGTCCGGGAGACAAGATACCGACTGAGACAGAGCTTGCAGAGGAGATGGGAGTAGGGCGGAACTCCGTCCGGGAAGCGATAAAAATACTGGTATATCTCGGTGTACTGGAGATTCGGCGTGCGGAGGGGACTTTCGTGTGTGAAGGTTTTTCAGAGAGCATGATCGATCCCATGGTTTACGGAATTATTCTGGATAAGTCGGATTCCTATGAGAATCTGATGGAACTGCGGGAAATGATGGAGGTAGGCGTGCTGCAGCTTGCAATGCAGAAGCTCAGCAGCCAGAAGATACAGGGGCTGCGGGAAAAGCTGGATCAAATGAAGACGGAGATTGCAAAAGGGGCGGAAAATGTAGAGAAGGTGTTCTGGGCGGACAATGCATTTCACGATGAAATTTCCGATATGGGAGAAAATCCTCTGGTAGAAAAGATCAATCAGGTGGTGCGGGTATTGACGCATTCGCTGCGTTATCAGACCGTCCAGAAGATGCTTGTATCCGGCAGAGGCCAGGAGCTGTACGAGGCACACGAAGCCATCTACAAGATGCTGGAGCAAAATGAAACAGAGGATATGAACCAGGCAGTGCGGAAAACGTATTTTACGAATATAGTTTCAGAAAAGAAAGAAGACTGATGGATGAAATATTTTCCGGGCGTTGTTCCGATCCGGAAAATATGATATTATATGAATACAGGCGACAGCACTGTACAAATGAGTGAATATATATACCTGAACGTCTGGCAGGGTATTTTGAGTTTGGCGATTACGGTATACGAAAAAGATATTTTTGAAAAAGGAGGCAATGATATGATAGCAATTGCATGTGACCACGGCGGTTACGAATTAAAGAAAGAGATTTTGGTATATCTGGATAAGGAACAGATCGCCTACAAAGATTTTGGCTGCGACAGCACGGAGGCAGTGGATTATCCGATCTACGCAAGAAAGGTGACTTCTGCCATCAAGGATGGCTCCTGTGACAAGGGAATCCTGATCTGCGGTACAGGAATCGGTATTTCCATCGCAGCGAACAAGGTTCCGGGCATCCGGGCGGCGCTTTGTACCGACTGCTTCTGCGCAGAGGCTACGAGACAGCACAACGATGCAAATATTCTGGCGCTGGGCGGCAGAGTCGTAGGGCCGGGACTGGCAGTGAAGATCGTCGATACGTTCCTGCATACGGAGTTTTCCGGGGCAGAGCGTCATCAGCACAGGATCGATATGATCGAAGGAAATCACCATCGGCGCCTGGGAATTTCCTAATCCCCGCAGGGAGCTGGCACAGATCTGGTTAATGCAGCAGACGAGATAAAACGGTGAGATCATCCGCAGCAGCATCGAACCGTAGCCGATAACCTCTGCTTCCGTGCTGAACAGGCCCACAAGATACCGGGCCAGCAAGAGTACGGGGATCATAAGGGTGCCCGTCACGATCATCGCAAGCTTCATGGCTGTACCGGTTCCCTTTTTCACACGGGACAGGTTGCCCGCACCGTAATTCTGCCCCACAAAGGTAGTGGCTGCCAGAGCGACGCTCTGCATCGGCAGCATAAGAAACTGGTCAATTTTATTATAGGCGCTCCAGCCAGCCATTACGGCGGAGCCGAAGGAATTAATGTACGACTGGACAAACACGTTGGAAACAGAGGTGATCGTCATCTGTATCGCTGCCGGCATGCCAATTCTCACGATTCCGGTCAGAGACGGTATATCAAGCCGCAGCCTGGAGAACCGGAACTGGCAGGCACCCTGGGATCTTGCCAGTACCACAAGGATGAGGATGGCAGAAAGCACCTGGGCGATCACGGTGGCAAGGGCCGCGCCTGCAATTCCCATATTCAGCCCGGCAACAAAGACAACATCCAGCACCGTATTCACACAGGCTGAAAAGATCAGGAAATAAAGAGGCCGCCGGGAATCCCCAACTGCCCGCAAAACTCCGGAACCCATGTTATAGACCATAAGCCCGGAAACGCCCGCAAAATAAATTTTCAGATAATCTTCCGCCTGCCCGTACACATCAGAAGGTGTTCCCATCAGTCTCAGCATCGCAGGCGTCATCAGGATCCCCACAACCGTGAAGATCACACAAAGGCCGAATGTCATGAGAAAAGTAGTATGTACCGCTTTGCTTACCTGCGCATCATTTCTGGCCCCATAAGCCTGGGAGATGACGACACCCGCTCCGGTGGCAAGCCCCATAAAAAATCCGATCAGGGAGTTGATGATCGGCCCCACAGATCCCACAGCCGCCAAAGCTTCTTTTCCTACGAAATTGCCTACTACAATACTGTCTACCGTATTGTAGAGTTGCTGGAACACATTTCCCACCATCAGCGGCAGGGCAAACAGCAAAAGCTGTTTCCAGATAACTCCCTGCGTCATATCAGTTTCTTTTGTTTTTTTCTGTTTCATTTTTCTTTCTATGCCCCCAAATAAACCTGTATCTATCCAATTAGAATAGCCTCTCTTTTTGATTCTACTCTTTTCAGGAATTTTTACAAGTCGGAACGTGTAATGGAAGCATAAATTTTCCCTGACTGATTTTTCTCACATTGACGAAATGCAGGTCGGATATCAGAGACTGTAGCTCCACAGACTGCGGATCTGGGGCAGTACCGTGTCCATCTGCCACCGCGTTTCACTTTTTATCCGGCTGTTCGGGTCGTTGACGATAAGGTTTCCGTCACCGTCGATGCCGGTCAGTACAATGAAGTGACCGGAGGTGGTAAAGTCGCCGGGGTACATGGAGCAGATCATGGGATGGCTGGAATCGAGATAACTGTAGATGTAGTCTGCACTTACATCCCCGTAAGCTGCATTCAGCCCCAGCATCTGTGCGCCCTCTGTCATCAGGTTCCAGGAGGTTCCCTCTCCGGGGACGTAATAGCCCTGCTGTTCAGAAAACTTTGCCGTTTCGTATGGATTCCAGGACGTATCTCCCGTCAGGCCGCATACGATCATGGAAATGCAGGTTGGCCCGCAGCCCGTCAAAGCAAGAAAGTTGCTGCCGTACGTCTCGTAGCCCCACCGTTCATCCCACTGCAGAAAGAGCGGAATACTTCCGGGCTGTACTTCACCGGACAGATCAATGGAATGCTTTTTATTTTTATTCTGCGGATAATTGTCCACAAAGGAGGCAGTCTCCGGGTATTTTGCTTTCAGTTCCAGAAGGTCTTTGGGAATGCGGTTGCTGTTCCAGTTAAAATAGAGAGCAAGCCCGCAGACGATAGCAAGGGAGCAGATGGCGGGCAGCAGGAGGCGTTTTCTGTTTCTGCGCTTAACGGCAGACACGGAAGGCACCGCGTGTGTTATTTCGTGATCGGTATTCACTTTGCAGAAAGTGGCCTGCTCAATCATATTTTCCGTTTCTTGGAAAGTGATTGGCTCGGCCAGCTTGCGGCCAGTCTCCACCTCGTGAAAAGTAGTTGGCTCGGCCAGTTTGTGGTCAGTCTCGATTTCGTGGTCAGCATCTGCCTTGCGGAAAGTAGTTGGTTCTGCCGATTCACGTTCTGCCCTCATTTCGCGCAGTCTTGCCCTTCTTTCCGGGTTCGACAGCCTGCGTTCCATTCGTTCCCTTGCAAGCTTTCTTCTTACGATTCGAACCGCTACAAGTATCAAATACAGCGCTGATGCAAGACAGACAAACACGAAGACTTTATTACCGGACATATCCGTCAGGCAGGTCAATACAAAAAGGGACGCATATGTCAGAATAAAATACAGAATTGTAAATACTATAAAAGAC
>CAMTFT010000104.1 GCA_947071365.1 uncultured bacterium
ATGTAGCTCCGTCTCGTGGGCTCGGAGATGTGTATAAGAGACAGTCATATGGCTGATCTGCGTTCTTATTATTGTCGTGCTGGTCTATAAGACCCGGTTTGGAATCTGCATCGAAAGCTACGGAGATAACAGCAGGGCAACGAGAATAGCGGGAATCAATACGGTCATGGTCATCACGTCCTGCTACGTGATCTGCAATATACTTGCATGTATTGCGGGCTTTGTGGAGATGGGATATTCTTCTATCGTGGACCCGGGAAATATGGGACTCTCCAAGGAGATGGACGCGATTGCGGCTACCGTGCTGGGAGGAACGTCTATCGATGGAGGAAAGCCCCACGTGTGGGGCACTGTATTTGGGGCAATGGTGCTTCAGATGATCACGATCATGGTCAATATGAATAACGTACCGGCATCCTACGCGAAGATTATCAAGGCTGTAATAATCGTTCTGGCAGTATATCTGCAGGGAAACAGGAAAAATGATTAAGGATGGAGGCCAGATAATGAAAAAGACAAATGTGATAAAAAAGATAACTCATTTTTTAGGCGAGAACGCTTCCATAATAGGACTTATTTTTATGCTGATGGTGGGGACGGCGATCAATTCAAGTTTTCTGACGCTTGATAATATTTCCAATATCCTGCGGCAGATGAGCACGATTTCCATTGTAACGCTCGGCATGGCTGTCGTGATCATCAGCGGTTCGATCGACTTAAGCGTAGGATCCCTTTTCTGTCTGACGGCTTTCATAGCCAGCTATTTAAGCCAGTACAATACGCTTCTGGCAGTGGTGGGAACACTCCTGGCCGGAATCCTGATCGGAGGGATCAACGGTTTTCTTGTGACGAAAATGAAGGTACATCCGTGGATCGCGACGCTGTCAATGATGCTGGGGCTTCGCGGGCTGGTTCTGATTCTGACCGGTGAGAACACGTACAAGCCCGGGCGGGAGAATGTGGCCTTTGAGAGCATTGCCAGGGGCGGGATCGGATCGTTTTTTAATTACCCGCTGATCATCATGGTGGTACTTGTCGTTTTATTTGCACTGATGATGAAGTATACGCGGATCGGCCGGGACTTTTATGTGTGCGGAGGCAACCGGGAAGCGGCCCGGATGATGGGTATCGACGTGGAGCGGGCCGTAAACGTATCTTTTATACTGTGTGGTTTTACGTGTGCCGTCTCAGGTATTATTCTGGCGGCCCGTCTCGGATCGGTTTCTCCTCTGGCGGGGGACGGAAATGAGATGTACGCGATCGCTTCCTGTGTGGTGGGAGGCGTGTATCTGACTGGCGGAAGAGGAAAAATACACGGCGCCTTTATCGGTTCCATGATCATTGGGCTGCTGACAAATATCTTCAACATGCAGTCGTTACTGAGTACCTTCTGGGAGAGCGTGATCACAGGATCGCTTGTATTGATCGTCGTATTGCTCCAGCAGGTATCGGCAGTGAGGGCAGAACATAACAGAAAAATTAATGAGAATGTATAGACAGAAAGGGAGACAGTATGAGAACATTTATTTCAGAAAAAGAGGCAAAAGAACTGATCTGCTCCATTGGAGCCAAAATGTATCAGCGGCAGTTTGTATCGGCAAATGATGGAAACATCACGGTTCGAGTCGGGGAACGTGAGGTGATCGCGACACCCACCGGTGTTTCGAAGGGTGATCTGACACCGGATAAGCTGCTGAAGGTTGATTTCGACGGAAATATTCTGGAGGGGACATGGAAGCCCACCTCGGAGCTTCCGATGCATCTTCGGATCTATAAGGAGGACGATTCCGTGATGTCTACGGCCCATGCGCACCCCTGCTATTTGAATGTCTTTGCAAACATGGGTATGGAGCTGGATCTTTCCATTACTCCGGCGACAGCGGCCATATCAGGAAGAATTCCTGTAGCGCCGTACCGGAATCCCGGTTCCAATGAGCTGGCAGATTCTGTGGCACCCTATGTGAAGGATTTTAAGGTAGTGCTGCTGGCAAACCACGGCCCGATCACCTGGGGCAGAACGCCGATCGAAGCGTGGTATACGCTGGAGGATGCGGAGGCGTACGCGAAAATGGCGTTGATCCATAAATTCATTGTGGGAACGTACCGCCCGATCACGAAGGAGCAGATCAGGATCCTGGCGGAAACGCATGATATGGATATTAATCCAAGACGCCTTGTAAACGCTCCTGATACGACAACGAACGGAGAACCGGCGATCTCACTGGATAGCTACGATGCGTCTGCGCTGCATTTATCGGATGAGACGATTGAAAAGCTGGCAGAGAGGATCGCGGCAAAGATGAAAGGGTAAGGTGAGATTATGCGAAGACATCTGGCTGTCGATATAGGGTCTGAAAGCGGAAGAGTCTTTGTGGGATATGTAGAGGACGGCAAAGTTTACACAGAGGAGATCCACCGTTTCCGGACACAGTTTATGCAGCTTCGGGACAGAAGCGTGAGAAACATTTACCGTTATCATGAGGAAATTTTGTATGCGCTGAAACTGTATGCGGAAAAGTACGGGGATGAGCTGGAGAGCATCGGGGTGGACAGTTGGGGCAGCGATTTTGTCCTTCTTGACCGGGATGGAAATATCAGCAGGCTTCCTGCTTCCTACCGGGCTACCTCAGTGTCCATGGATGCGGCAGAGATCATTGAACAGAAAATGGGGCTTAAGGAGGTCTATTACCGTACCGGAAACCAGGCAATGCCTACCGATACATTAAGCCAGCTTGTTCGTCTGATCCGTGACCGGGATCCATCGCTGGACGCTCCAGGGGGCATCCTGTTTATGGGAGACGTATATCACTATATGCTGGGCGCAAAGGCCTGCTGTGAGCATTCCCTTGCCAGCTATTCCCGGTTTTACAACAACAGGGAACAGCACTGGGATGAAGAGATCATGGAGCGGCTGGGGATTCCGCGAACACTTCAGACGCCGGTGGTCTACGCCGGGGATACGATCGGAACGGTGGATGAGCGGATCCTGGCGGAGGCGGGAATCCGTGGCGGTGTGAAGATCGTTACGCCGTGTACGCATGATACCTCCTGCGCGGCGCTGGCCGTACCGGATCTGGGGACGGACTGGTTGTTTATCAGCAGCGGAACGTGGTCACTGATCGGAACGGAGACGCAATCGCCTGTGATGAATGAGATATCATACGCGTATAATCTCTCAAATTCCACAATGCCGCTTAAAACAAATATGCTCAAAAAGAATATACAGGGAATGTGGATCATACAGCAGTGCCGTCAGGCTTGGGGGGATTGCTGTTCGTATGCGGAAATCGTGCAGCAGGCGGAGCAGATTACGGACAATGCATGTTATATTGACGTAGATATGGAAGAATTCTATGCGCCGGAGAACATGCCGAAGGCGGTTTGCAATGCGGTAAAGAGAGATTTTGGGGTGGAAGTGAACTGGAAAGATATTCCCAGAGTTTCCCGTATCTGTTTTGAAAGCCTGGCATTGAAATATCGCTATTATTCTGATAAGCTGTTATCAGCAGCGAATAAAAAAGTATCAAAAGTCTATATTTTAGGCGGGGGAAGCTACAATGGGCTGGTTAACCAGTTTACCGCAAATGCAACGGGATATCCCGTGTATACCGGTGTCTATGAGGGAAGCAATGTTGCGAATGTTCTGCTTCAATCATACGGGTGCGGTGAGATAAAGGACAAAAAAGAAATGCGCCAGATCGTGTGCAATACGTTTGCAACACAAAAATATACGCCTGAGGATACGGAAGTATGGGACCTGAAATATGAAATTTTCGAAAGAAAGGTTTCTCATAAAGCACAGTGGTAAAAAAATTCCCTGCCAGTTGAAATTTAAACTGACAGGAATTTTTTTTAATATAGAAGCGGGGCGGTGAAGTATGAAACTGTTGATTGTGGATGATGAGGAGTTTACCAGGGAATGTATTTCTTCTCAGATTAACTGGAAGTCTTACGGTATTGAGGTAGTCGGTACGGCGATAAACGGAGGGGACGCGCTGAATAAAATTCACGCCCTCTCGCCGGATTTTGTCATAACGGATATAAAAATGCCTCAGATGAGCGGCCTGGATCTTCTGGAAGAGATTCAGAAGGAAGGTCTGGATGTCGAAACGGTCATGCTCAGCGGCTTTGAGGAATTTGAATTTGCACAGAAAGCATTAAATCTGGGGGCAAAGTATTTCTTCCTGAAGCCGGTCGATCCGGCTGAGTTGCTGAATGCTGTGATTACACTTCAGGATAAAAGGATCGCACGGAAACAGCCGGAGAATAAGGAAAGCCTGGAATCATATCTGAGAAATGTCCTGTATATGGCATATACTCCCGAAAAACAGGATGAAGAGAATGAAAAGTATGCTGCGATCCGGGATAACTGGCAGGCAATCATTCTTTTGCAGATGGACAATATCAGCGAGGCTCTGTACATTGGGGAAAACAGTGCGTACAAGCTGGCTATCAGCAACATTGAAGCATACTCCCGCACCTCGGGGGCCTGCTATCTGCTGGAAAAAAGCCCGAACAATATTATGATTTACGTTCTGGCTCCGACAAAGGAGCAGGTGGAACAGAATTTAAACAGTATTCTGCTGCTGTTTCAGGAGGCGCTGCAGCAAGCCTCGTATCAGGATTATGTGGCAGGAGTCAGCACAGTGAACCATACGGTGGATGAATCCAGTAAGTCCTATCTGGAAGCAAGCCGTGCACTTAACATGAAATTCATTTATGGGGGCAACAGAGTTTACTATGCAGAAGAGGATGGGGCAGTCCACCGGCGGTCAAGGCCGATGTCAGGCGAGCTGGTAAAGGAAATCATTGAGAATGCCGTTTATTATAATGAAAAAGAGGTCGATACGCGGATAGAACAGCTCTTTAAAGGGGCAAAGGAACGCGGGATAGAGGCGGATGCTTTGCAGCAGGTGGTTTATATGATCGTCACTGGCCTGATAAGACATGAGGCGCTGATCAACATAGATATCAATTCCCTGTATTCGAATCCCAGCTCTATTATTATGTCACTTTGTACGTGTGACGATGCTGCGGAAATGGAAAGGAAACTGAAATCTGTACTTCATACGGTTGGCCGGCAGTTAAATAAAGTAAAGATCAAAAAACCAAATCAGACGATTACAAAGATCCAGCATTATATTGAGGAACACTACTGGCAGACGGATCTGTCCCTGTCGCGGATCGCAGAGGAGTTTAATTTCAGCGCCGCATATCTGTCTGCACTTTTCAAGGCGAACTGCAATCAGAATATCACGGATTACATTAATTCTGTGCGGATTGAAGAGGCGTGCAGGATGCTGAAACAGGAGAAATATACGGTATCGTGTATTGCGGAGACGGTGGGCTATGCAAATACAACTTATTTTTATAAGGTTTTTAAGAAGATGAAGGGGTGTGCGCCCAAGGATTATCGGGAAGGGGCAGCAAAACAGACTATATGAAAAAATTATACTCAAAAATATTTACATGGTTTGCAGCGGTATCGATTATCCTGGTGCTTCTGACGGACACTGTTTTTTTATTTTATTTCGTGAAGTCATCCGTAGACAATGCCAGATCCGTGCTGGATACTGCCGTTAAAAATACGGGAAAGGTGCTGGAAAAGCTGAATGATGAGACGGCTCAGATCAATGCGCTGATGCAGAAAAATGTCGATATTCAGGATGCGCTGAGAAATGCTCCGCAGGATGCCAATACCACATACTCGCAAAGGCTGGAAATAAACGGATATTTATTTACGCTGCAGAAAAACAATACAACGTATGTGGATTCCTTTTATATCATGCTGGACGACGGAAGGCAGTTTAAATCAACGAACTTTCCTCTCCTGTATGAGAATTCGCTGGAAATGCCTGAATACGAGTGGCTCAGAGAAACGAATGAGATCGGGTGGCTCCCTGCGTATGGAAAATCTCTGGCAGTCAATAACCATAAAGAGGGGTATGTTGCGGTTAAGTATCCGCTTTACAATATCCGTACAGGAGCAGCCGCAGGCGTTGTGCTGGAGGAGATCTGTACCGAAACGATAGCAAATGAACTGCTCGCCTCCTGTGCTCTGGAGATCCTGCGGGCGGAGATCTGTGACGAGAGCGGAAAGCTGCTTCTGTCGGTCGGCGAAGAAGAGGCTGGAGACAGGGGCGTGATCGTGAGCTCGGCCAGTCTGGAAAATGGATGGAGCCTCGCGATCAAGTGCGAGATCTGGAGCCTGATCGGCGAGACGATGAGGCTGGCGTTTCTTCTTGGAAGTGTGCTGACACTCGTCATGATCGTATGCTCAATTTTCCTGAGCAGGAAAATCGCTGATTCTGTGTCGAAGCCCATTAATGAGCTGCTGGGGGCGATGGAAAAAGAAGATTTCAATCAGAACGGGGAAGCCATCGAAATACAGACGGATATTTATGAAGTGAACCGGTTGTTTTTAAAATACAATCAGATGATAGGACGTCTGAAGGAGCTGTTTGTGGAGCTGGAACGGAGGCAGCAGATCGTCAGAAAGTCGGAATTCGCGGCTCTGCAGGCCC
>CAMTFT010000105.1 GCA_947071365.1 uncultured bacterium
CCCTGGAAACAGGCGTAAAAGGCATACAACGCACCAGTATTTACTACTGCGACCCCGACAAGCACCCTGTCCTCCGTCACGAGAATCGGACGCTTTACCAGCATACCGTCCGTTGCCAGCAGATCCAGCTTCTCCTCATCCGTCATGGAAGGAAGACGGTCTTTCAGCTTCATTTCCTTATAAAGCATTCCACTCGTATTGAAGAAGCGCTTCAGCTCCGCTCCGCTCTTCCCGTGCCACAGTTCCAGCTCCTCCCGGGAAGGATTTTCCAGTTTAATATCCCGGAATTCATACGGTATTTCATGCTCCCTTAACCACTTTTCCGCTTTTTTGCATGTACTGCACTTCGGATAACCAACAAACAAATTCATAGCCTTACAGCTCCTTTCTCTTACGTACAAATTACAGATCAAAGCAACCGCCGCCGATAAACTCCCGGATCAGGGAATTGTTCGGGATATTGTCGCTTGGAATCGGCAGAAAATAATCCAGGAACTTCAAAAGGCGCTTCGCCTCCTCATATTCCTCCTGCTCCGGCCCGATGGAAAACAGCAGCGGTTCCGCATACTGCTTAAGCACCGCCAGCTCATAGATCAGCGCGGAATTGAACATGATATCCGCTTTCTCCTGGTACGGGAAGATATTGCTCTCCTCGCCTCTGCGGACGGAGGGCCACATCTCGATCGTCTTCCGGGCATCTGCGCCCCGGGTTCTGGCATCCCGCACGATACGGCGCAAAAGCCTGCCGTCCGTCGTCGGGATCCGGTTGTGCTCATCAATATTGAGCTGCGTCAGTGCGCTTATATAAATTTTGAACTTGCTCTCCTTTGGCAGCCGGTACGTCAGCCTGTCATTCAGGCAGTGGATACCCTCTATGATCAGGATGTCATTCTCTCCCAATGTCATGAATTTTCCCTTGTACTCCCGCTTGCCCGTTTTGAAATTGAAGGTGGGGAGTTCCACCGTCCTGCCATCGAGAAGAGCCATCATATCCTGATTGAGCTGCTCGATATCGATTGCCTCAAGACACTCGAAATTGTACTTTCCGTCCGCGTCCAGAGGTGTTTTTTCCCGATCAACGAAATAATCATCTGCCGCTACCGGATGGGGTTTCAGCCCGTAGACAGAGAGCTGCGTAGACAGACGGTGCGAAAACGTCGTCTTCCCGGAGGATGAGGGGCCTGCGATCAGCACGATCTTTTTCTCCGGTGAAGCCGCAATCTGCGCCGCCATCTCCGCGATCTTTTTCTCATGGTATGCTTCCTGGATCATAATCAAATCTTTTACCTTATGGTTCACGATATAGCTGTTCAGAGCGCCGACAGTCGGAATGCCCAGCCGCGCTCCCCATTCCATGGAATCCTTCTGCACGTGGAATATTTTAAGCTCCGGCAGAAACTCCGGCAGCTTTTCCGGCTCATTTCTGGAGGGAAACAGCAGCACGAAGCCATTCTCAAACAGCTTCAGGTCAAAATGCTTCAGATAAGAAGTGTCCGGCAGCATATACCCGTAAAAATAATCCTCAAAGTTCGCCAGATTGTAAATATTGACCTTGGAGGCTCTGCGATACCGGAAAAGCTCTTCCTTGTCATACATCCTGTACTCGGCAAATTTTTTGCGGGCTTCATGGGTATTCTCCGATGTCTTGCGGATAGGTTGCGCTTCGCGTACGAGCTGTTCCATATACGCTTTGACATCATCCAGGAAGGACTGGGTAAGCTCTGCTTTTCCCTGCATCGTACAGTAATAGCCGCCGCTCGCACTGAAATGGACGCCTACCCGGTCAATATTGCTGTTATCTCCCACTGTATGGTAGATTGCTTTCAGCATCAGCATCACGAGGCTCCGCACATACGTACTGTGTCCCGCCTTGCTGCTGACATCCAGAAACTCCAGTTTGCTTCCGTCCACAGCCCTTTTGTGCAGCTCGCGAAGCCTCCCGTCCTCCCGAACGAGTACGATGGGATACCGCACCTCTGCCTGATGCTTTTCGGCTATCTCCCTGTATTTCACGCCGCTCTCATACGTCTCCTTTTTTCCGTCTATTTCAACAGTAATCAATTTCTGCTCCATCTCTGTCTCCCCTTTCTGCCAAACCTAAAATACAGCAAACGGATCTGCTGCCTTCGCCTCCCGGATCTCCAGCTCCGGAAACAGCTTTTTCAAATGCTCCGCCATCTGGCGGATGAAAATATGTTCAATCCCGTAATGCCCCGCATCTATTGCAAGAAGTCCCTGATCGACCGCATCCAGCCCGTCGTGGTGCCCGATATCTCCCGTCACAAGAATATCCGCCCGGGCTGCCAGCGCCGGCCCGATCATGCTTTTTCCGGAACCGGGAGAAACAGCCAGACGGCAGACCTCCGTCTCCGGATCTCCGAACAGCCGCACATTCGACAGATCAAACGCATTTTTGACGTATTCGCAGCATTCCCGGGCTGTCATTTTTTCCGGCAGACTTCCCACGCTTCCGATTCCGTAAGCGCGGCCCTCCTCATCGGCCCCCGTCACCTCCAGGATCTGTGTTTCTTCCAGCTTCAACGCCTTCCAGGCAAGCTCTGACATTTTTGCCGTATCATAATTCGTGTGCATGGCGTAGTGGGCGATGCCATTCTCCGCCATCATCAGAACCTTCCGGCCCAGATAATCTTCACTGTTCACTTTTTTGATGCCTGACATCAGCAGCGGGTGATGCGTGACCAGAAGATCAGCGCCCCAGGAAATACATTCCCGGATCGTATCCTCCGTTGCATCAAGAGCCACATATATTTTTTTCACGCTGCGGTCCATCCGCCCTACCTGAAGTCCCGGATTGTCCCAGGCCATCGCCATCTGCGGCGGATAATCCTTTTCCAGCTCTGCAATGATCTCTTTCACCTTCATATTTACGTATCCTTTCGTGTCTGTACTTTTCCTTTTCCTGTTTTCCTCTTTCAAGCCTGTGAAATACGCTTTCTATACTTTGCCTGTTCCGCACTCTGCCCTTACGCCTCTCCATATAAGCCCAGCGCCTGCTCTATCAGCTCCAGCTCAGCCTCCACCTCCCGGCGTCTTGCCGATGCAGCTTCGCCCTCCTGACCCTCCAGCGAATCCAGGATGCGCCCATTCAGCCGCTTTTCCCGAAGCAGGTAATCTTTCAGCACCGGATAGCGTTCCTTCAAAAGCAGCGGACCGAACCGTAGCTCCATGGGGGACATTCTGCCATTCCCCTTTACTGCCTGCTGTCCCTCCTCACTACCTGACGGAACAGCCCGCATCATGGGATAATATTTTCCCTCCTCGCAGATCATCTCTTCCCTTACGATCTTCCATCCTGTATCTTCAATATATGCACGCACCATTTTTATGTCAGACTGCGGCTGCAAGATCAATTCCCTGCATCCTGTCAGTTTGCTTTCTCCATCCCGCAAAATACGCACCGTCAGCGGGCCTCCCATTCCGGCAATCAGAATACTCTCGACCTCTTTGCAGTCCAGAGCATCAAGCCCGTCCGACAGCCTTGTCTCTATCTTCTCTTCCAGAGCAAACCGGGCTATGTGCTCCCGTGCCTTTTCCAAGGGCCCCCTGTTCACATCCATCGCAATCGCCCTGGGGATGATTCCTCTCTCTGCCAGATAAATCGGTATGTATGCATGGTCGGTGCCAATGTCCGCCAATATGCTGCCGGAAGTTACCATATCAGCAACTGCCTCCAGCCTTTTTGAAATCTGCATATGATAACTTCCTCCTAATCAAGATAATCCCGAAGCTTCCTGCTTCTGCTGGGATGCCTCAGCTTTCTTAATGCCTTCGCCTCGATCTGCCGGATCCTCTCCCGCGTCACATTGAATTCCCGTCCCACCTCTTCCAGTGTACGGCTCCGGCCGTCTTCCAGCCCGAACCGCAGGCAGAGCACCCGCTGCTCCCTTTCCGTCAGAGTCGAAAGCACGGAAGCAAGCTGCTCCTGTAAAATCGTGTACGTGGCAGCCTCCGCCGGGACGGGAATGTGCTCGTCCCGGATAAAATCGCTTAAATGGCTGTCATCTTCCTCGCCCACCGGGGTTTCCAGCGAAACCGGCTCCATGGATATATTCAGGATCTCCTGCACCTTCTGTACGGGCATCCCGAGCCTGTCCGCAATCTCCTCCGGTCTCGGCTCTCTTCCCAGCTCCTGAAGAAGGGAGCGGGAGGTGCGGATAACGCGGTTCATGGATTCCACCATATGAACCGGTATGCGGATCGTCCTCGCCTGATCCGCAATAGAGCGCGTAATTGCCTGGCGAATCCACCAGGTCGCATACGTGCTGAATTTAAAACCCTTCTGATAATCAAATTTTTCCACGGCCTTGATCAGGCCAAGATTGCCCTCCTGGATCAGATCAAGAAGCTGCATTCCTCTCCCCGCATACCGCTTCGCAATGCTCACCACGAGCCGCAGATTCGCCTCTGCCAGCCTCTCCTTCGCCGATTCGTCTCCGTCGCTCATACGCTTCGCAAGGCGCAGCTCATCCTCGGAGGATAAAAGCGGGATCTTCCCGATTTCCTTCAGATACATCCGCACCGGATCATCCGTGGCGATCCCTTCTGAAAGCTCCGCGCCAGATTCTGTCTCCAGCTCCTCCTCATCCAACGCAAGAATATCTTCATCACCGGATGCTGCATGCAGGATATCAATGCCTCTGGACTCCAGATAATCCAGAACCTTCTCGTATTCCTCCGCACCGATCGCCTGACCACTGAAGAAATCCTGAATTTCACTGTATTCCAATACGTTCTTTCTGCTTCCTGCCAATACCAGCAGCTCATCCAGCTTCTTCTGTAAATCAATTGTCTGTGCGCCCATCTGTTTTCCTGCCTTTCCGGTCAAAATTACCCGACTTCCTGTAGCTTATAGTCTATCCTCATTACAGAGAAATATGCAGCCTTCCCAGTTCCTGCAGTCTCCTTTTTGCGTCAACCAGCTTCTGCAGACCCTCGATATCCGTCGGATCCAGTGCACTCGTTCTTTGGGCGATCCCGTGCTCCATCACCTTACGGATCGTTTCCTGAATCGCTTTTTCCTGCTCCTTCGGCGATTCCACATGAACCGCCGTGTTAAATAGCTGCGCCACCGTGCGCTGCTGCTCCGGATCCATAAAGTGATTTGTGATCTTTGCCGGATTCAGCTCGCCGTGCTCCAACTGCTCGAACAGCATCGACGCCACCTCCCGGTAAAGCTCGTCCGAAAAATCATCTGGACGGATATAGGCAGATACGACAGGAAACAGCTTCGGATACTCTGTCAGCCACGTCAGGATCAGTCTCTGGGACTTGCGGATGCCGTCCTCCTTCTCCGGGCGGCTTTGCGCTCTCACCGGAGCTTTCCGCGATGGCACACCCTGCATGAGCACGTTCATCACCATCTTACGCATTCCCTCAAAGGAGATCCCGAACCTTCCCGTCACGGCCTCAATATAATTCTCCCGTTCGATCTCCATCTCGAATTCTGCGATTTTGGCGGCAACAGCCTGGAAAAATTTCGTCTTGCTGTCCGGATCTTTCATATCGTAAGACTTCTGTAAAACAGAAAGCTCGAATAAAAAGCTGTTCTCCGCCCGGTCGATACGCTCCTGAAATGCATCCGTCCCCAGGGCCTTGATGAATTCGTCCGGATCCTTGTACGGATCCATGTGCAGCACCTTCGCAGATATCCCGGCAGCCTTCAAAAGCGGAATCGCCCGCAGTGCGGCCCGCACACCGGCTTCGTCACTGTCATACGTCAGGATCACCTCGTCCGTATACCGCTTCAGAAGCACTGCATGCTGGCTCGTAAGCGCCGTTCCCAGCGAAGCCACCGCATTTGTGAATCCGGCCTGATGCATGGATATGACATCCATGTAGCCCTCGCAGACCAGAAGGTATTTCTTCTTTGATGTCCTGGCAAAATTCAGGCCGTACAGATTCCGGCTCTTATCAAATATCACGGTTTCCGGCGAATTCAGGTATTTCGGCTTTGCATCTCCCATCACCCGGCCGCCGAAACCAATGACCTTATTGTTGACATCCATGATTGGGAACATCACGCGGTTCCAGAATTTGTCATACATGCCCTGTTTTTCATTGACCTGCATCAGCCCGGACTCCTTCAAAAGCTGATCGGAAATCCCCTGTTTTTTCAGATACCGGTACAGCGCGTCACTGTAGGGCCCGGCATAGCCCAGGCCGAATTTTTTCATCGTCTCATCGCTCAGATGCCTGTCCTTCAAATACTGCATGGCCTTCGCACCCTGGGGAGACCGTAGCATATAATAAAAATATCTGGCCGCCGTCTTATTGATATCCCGGACGGAGCTTTTCAAATCGCGCTGCCGTCTGGCCTCCTCCGAATACTCCTGCTCCGGAAGCGAGATGCCGGCACGCTCCGCCAGCAGCTTCAGTGCCTCAGGAAATGTATAATTTTCATATTCCATGATAAATGCTGTCTCTTATACACATCTCCGAGCCCACGAGACGGAGCTACATCT
>CAMTFT010000106.1 GCA_947071365.1 uncultured bacterium
TCGAGGGTGGATTTTTGATTTTCAGGACGAAATCGTCCAAGAAGAGGACAAGGGATTTTATTAAAATAAAAATCGGATTATGCTACAGTATTTACAACAGCAGAGCGGTGCTTAAAAGGTTATCCGTGATCGGAAGGAGGAAAATCGTATGAAGAAAAAAATAGTAAGAGGGCTGCTTACAGCCGGTGTGGCAGGGATTCTTGCAGCGGGATTATCGGTGTGCGCCATGGCAGAGGAAGAAAAGGTGGTGCTGGATGTCATCAACTACCATGTGGGAACAGATTATGCTGCTGAATATTATTCCTATCTGTTCGAGGAATTCCAGAAGACAGAGGAAGGAAAAAATGTGGAGTTCAATTTTGAGGAAATTCCCACCACAGATGCTTTCAACCAGAAGATCAAGCTGCTCATCTCCAGCGGCGATCTGCCGGATATCGTGTTCAACGGCGGCAACAACATTACGGAGCTGGCGGCGAAATCGGGAAAGGTGGCTGATCTGACACCGTTCTTTGATGCGGATCCGGAGTGGAAATCACAGTTTGATGAGACGTCTCTGGCATTCAACACGGTGGACGGCAAGATTTACGGTGTTCCCGTGTCAAAGGAGATTTCCTACATCTACTATAATAAAGAACTGTTCGAGCAGGCAGGAATTGAGGCGCCGGAGGTATCTTTTGCAAGCTGGGACGAGTTCTTTGAAGTGTGTGACAAACTGAAAGAAGCCGGAATCACGCCGGTGGGCATGGACAGTGCAGACTCCGGATGGCTCACAAATCTCTGGATGAGCGCGCTGATCGGAACGAACGGAGAAGCCGGAAATGAGTGGATGAATTCCATGTACCCGACTGATTTTGAGACGCCGGAGGTGATCGCGGCCGCAGAGACGATCCAGAAGATGTTCCAGGAATATACGACTCCGGATGCTGTGGGCGCGAAGTATGATCCGATGGCGACACATTTCTTCAACGGAGAAGTGGCAATGTTCCCGAACGGCCCGTGGATGATACCTGATTTTTCACAGCCGGAAAAAGCGCCGGAGGGATTTGCTGACAAGGTTGGTATCATGCTGATGCCGTGCAACGGTATGGAGATGGTTCCGACACCCGGCGATATGGTAGGCGCAACGGAAGAGGATAAGATCGAGGCTGCTGTTGCCTTCCTGAAATTCGAAACGACGCTGGAAAATCAGGTGATAGCTCTGGAAATGACTGGCCTTCAGCCCGTGTCCGGCGGTCTGGAGATCCCTGCTGAGCTTACGGAGAACGATCCGCTGATGGCGGAGGTGCTGGCGATTCAGGACAAAGCGGAGATCACCTACGGCCAGAATCAGGCTTACTGGTATCAGAACACCATCGATACCTTCTCCACGGAGCTTCCGGAGCTGGCGTACGGCAACATTACGCCGGAGGAATTCTGTGCAAAGCTGTCTGAATCCGCAGCAAAAAATGAGTAAAATGATATGATACCGGGGTCACTGCGGATCTGCAGTGGCCCCGTTTTACAGGAGGTGTCTATATTGAGAACGAAAAACAGAGGAATATGGATCGCGCTGTTCACGATTCCGTGTATGATTTTGTTTGCCATCGTATACGCAGCGCCCATCGTGACGGTAGCTTATACGTCTTTGTGCGATTATTCCCTTACATCCGCGCCGGTATTCCGGGGAATAAAGAATTTTGTTACGATTTTTGGCGATGAGGATTTCCTTTATTCCATACGGAATACGCTTCTGTGGGTGGTGCTGCAGTCTACGTTTCACGTGCTGCTGGGACTTTTGATGGCGCTGGTTTTGCGAAGGAAGCCAAAGGGCTGGTCTGTGGTGAGAACAGCATATATGGTTCCGAATATTATCCCAACGGCGGCGACGGGCGTCATGTTTACGCTTCTTCTGAATCCGTCCTTTGGAATCGTGAAGCCCTTCCTTGATTTTCTGGGCGTGGATTACGGCATGGTTCCGAATCTGTTCGGCAATTCAAGGTACGCATTCTGGACAGTCACATGTACCTGGATTTTTTATTCCGGATTTAATACGATAATTTTCCTGGCGGAGATGGGAGCCATCGATAAGGAGATTTACGAGGCGGCGACGGTGGACGGAGCAAGGCCGTGGCAGCTTGACCGTTATATTACGCTGCCTCTGATGAAAAATATTTTTGGGACGTGCGTGACGCTGGCATCCGTCGCCATGGTGTCACAGTTTGACATTATCTATATGACGACGAAGGGCGGGCCGGGAAATTCCACGCTGAACCTGCCGATCTATCTGTATAAGGCCGCCACGCTGGAAAACAATTTCGGAAAGGCAAATGCGGTGGGTGTCGTGCAGATCGTGATCGGCCTCGTGCTGGTGCTTCTGATTCAGCGGCTTTTCAGTGATAAGAAAGAGATAAGGAGGGAGAGACGATGAGGGAAACATCAAAGATCAGTGTAAGGATTGCGGCTATCTGCAAATATATTTTTATGATTTTCTTTGTGTGCATCGCGGTGGGGCCTTTGCTTTGGGCGTTTTTAAGTTCCTTTAAGACGTACAGTGAGATCAATTCCTCCGCTCTTTCCTGGCCATCCTCCTTCAATCTGGATAATTATAAGGCGGCGTTCAAGTATGCGCCGATTGCAAAATATTTCATGAACAGCGTGATCATCGTAGGGTGCAGCGTGCTGGTCACGGTCGCTCTCGTTGCGATGTGTGCTTACATTATTTCGCGGTTTGATTTTAAGCTGAAAATGGTGATCGTGCTTTTGATCTCCGCGTCATTGATGCTTCCTGCGCAGGCGATTTCCCAGCCGCTGTTCACGATTTTTCAGAAGCTCGGTATTTTTGATACGAAGATCGGGCTGATCATTGTCTATTCTGCAATGGGGATTCCGATGTCCTTTTTCGTCATGACGAGCTATTACAAAACGATACCGATGGCGCTGGAGGAATCCGCCTATATTGACGGCGCTTCCTTTTTGCAGACATTTCTGCGCATCATTTTGCCGCTGGCGAAGCCGGGGCTGGTGACGATCGCTCTGCTTCAGTTCATCAATACGTGGAATGAGTTTTATTTCGCGCTGATGCTGACCAGCGGCAATTCCGCGCGGACAGTTCCCATCGCGCTGAATTATTATATGGGAACCTTCGCGAACAATTATTCTGCTCTGTTTGCGGCGGTGGTACTGACGGTGCTTCCGACTATCGTACTGTTCATCGTTTTGCAGAAGCAGGTAATGGAAAGTCTGACAGCGGGGGCGGTGAAGGGATGACGAAAAAAGTAAAAGAGATGATTTATCCGGTAGAGTCCTGGACTGTCACAGAGCAGGCCTTCGAGGTAAAAAATAATTACAGGAATGAAACGACGTTTGCACTCTCTAACGGCTATATCGGTACAAGGGGCACCTTCGAGGAATCGTATCCCTTCGATATTGATACGGGACTTGAGGGCAATTTTGTGAATGGATTTTATGAGAGTGAGAAGATCAGATACGGCGAAGCCAATTTCGGCTCACCGCTTCTTTCCCAGTCGCTGCTGAACCTTCCAAACCTGAAGGAAACGCACGTCTTTTTCGATGGCGAGGTGTTTGACATGCGGGAAGGCAGTGTGGAAGGGTATTCCCGTACGCTGCATATGCGGGACGGGATACTGGAGAGAAAGCTGGTCTGGACATCGCCGGGAGGGAAAAAAGCCAGGATCTGCATCCGGCGTCTCGTATCTATGGCGATGAAAAATATTATGGCCATCAGCTATCAGGTCACGCCGCTGAATTTTGATGGCGAGATCCGTTTCACATCACATCTGTCGGCGGATGTGGAGAACCATACGAGAAAGACGAATCCTATTGTTGATTACGGGCCCTTTGGAAGAAAGCTGGAGAAGGCCGCGCTGAAAGCGGATGAGAGAAGGTTGTACTATGAGGGCGTGACGCAGACAAGTAAGCTGACGGTGGGGTGCGGGAGCGCGCATCGGGTGTTTGTGGGGACGCAGGAACCAGAGCAGGTCGTATATGAGACGGGATCATGGGAAGCCGGGCCGGGGAGTGAGCCGGGTGTATGGAATACGGAGACGCAGGTAAATGCGCTTGACGCTTCTTTGACGCTGTATTTTCAGGGAAAGCGAAACGTTCCCGTAACATTGGAAAAGATCATTTGTTACTCCTCAAGCCTTGAGATGGAAGCTGCTCTTCTGGAAGGCTTTGTGTATCAAACGCTTTCTGCGGCAGAGCTGCTGGGCTTTGAGGGACTTGAGCGGGAACAGAAAAAGATCATGCACCGTTTCTGGGAGACGGCGGACATCGAGATACTGGGAGAGGGGAACGAAGCGCTCTCCCAGGGAATCCGTTTTAATATGTTCCATATTTATCAGGCGGCAGGCAGAGATGGAAAAACGGGGATGGGGGCTAAAGGGCTTTCCGGCGAAGGCTATGAGGGCCATTATTTTTGGGATACGGAAATGTATGTCATGCCGGCGCTTATCTATACGGAGCCGGAAACGGCCAGAAGACTGCTGGAGTACCGCTATTGGACGCTGCCAAAGGCGCGGGAGCGGGCAAAGGTACTGGGCCACCCGAAGGGAGCGCTGTTTCCCTGGAGGACGATCAACGGGGAAGAGGCTTCTACGTATTATCCGCTTGGAACGGCGCAGTATCACATCAATGCGGATATCGAGTACGCGCTTTCACTGTACCTGCAGGTGACGGGAGATTTGGAGTTCTTTAAGGAAAAGGGCGCGGAGCTCATACTTGAAACGGCGCGGATCTGGGCCGATGTGGGCAGCTTTGCCGAGTGCAGGGGCGGGAAATACTGTATCTGTTGCGTGACGGGGCCGGATGAATATAACGTGCTGGTGGACAACAATTTTTATACGAACCTTATGGCCAAAGAGCACCTGCGGGATGCGGTGAACACGGTTCAATACTTAAGGCAGCATGAGACGGAGACATTTTCGCGTCTGGCAGATAAGCTGGAACTTCTGCCGCAGGAGGTAACACTCTGGCAGAAAATCGTGGAAAACATGTATCTGCCGTATGACGAAAGCCGCCGGGTCTATCCGATGGATGACGGATTTATGATGCGAAAGCCCTGGGATGAATCGAGAATTCCCCCGGAAAAACGGGCATGGCTGTATGAGAACTATCATCCTCTGTTTATCATGCGGCATCGGATGTCAAAGCAGGCAGATGCGATTCTTGGCATGTATCTGCACAGTAATCTTTTCTCACGGGAGGAGCTGCGGAGAAATTATGACTTTTATCAGGAGGTGACGCTGCATCACTCGTCTCTGTCTACGTGTATTTTCGGAATCGTAGCGTGTGATATTGGGAGCAGAATGGTGCTGGGCGTGGGGGTATCCGATGATGGAACTTCCGGAACTTATGAAGGTATCCGGAAAGAGAATGCGGGTAGCAGGAAAAATATTTGGGAGAGAGATGCAAACGGCGATGTGGATGCCCAGATGAAGGATACGGATGCTGATGAGAATGCAGAATCGGAGGACGCAGAACAGTATTTCATGGAGGCATACGAATATTTCTCACAGTCCGCCCGAATGGATCTGGACGACTACCATAACAATTTTTATGCGGGCATCCACGCAGCAAACATGGCAGGGACGTGGCAGGCGATCATCAATGGCTTTGCAGGGATGAGATGCTTCGATGGAAAGCTGAGCTTCCAGCCGCATTTACCCAAGTCGTGGAAAGGTTATCGATTCTGTGTGCGTTTCCGTAACAGCGTGATTCAGGCAGAGATAACGCAAAACGGGGCAAAGTTCAGTTTGAAGAGCGGTGCCCCGGTGGAGATTTCTGTGTATGGAGAAAAGATTACGCTTCAACCAATATAAACACAGGGATGAAAGGCATCCGTTCAATCGCCAACGAACAGGCGAATCCGCTGAATCTTTCCGCAAGGAACATGGTTCCCGACGGTACTTAGCGAGCGTATTTTGCTCGCTTACGTACCGCTTCGTGGAACTGCTAAGCGCAAGCGGTTCCTGGAGGAAAGATTCAGCGGATCCGCCGTCCGGAAAAAACGAAAGGAGAACACAACTTGAAAAAATACAAAGCAATCTTTTTCGACTGGGACGGAACCGCCGTCCTTTCCCGAACCGCTCCGGCGGACGACGCTATCGCCGCAATGAAACCACTGCTGCGCCAGGGAGTCAAGCTGGTGATCGTCAGCGGCACAACGATAGAAAACATTGCGCAGGGCAGACTGGAGGAACTGTTTACGAAGGAGGAGCTTGGCAGCCTTTACCTTGGACTTGGCCGCGGCGCATATAATTACGCGTTTGACCAGGAGGGAAAAGCCTGCGTATTTCAGGATGAGCTCCCGGATAAGGAAAAGCTGCTGCAGATTCACCGGATCT
Organism: uncultured bacterium; assembly: GCA_947071365.1. GTDB lineage: Bacteria > Bacillota > Clostridia > Lachnospirales > Lachnospiraceae > Choladousia. Next base: position 6,345 of record CAMTFT010000106.1, read on the forward strand.
GCTTTGAGATTCACCAGCATTTACTGGAGCGGTACGATTATGAGACCGATATTGTGTTCAGCCGTCCGAGTTACTGCAAGATAGACCTTATGGTAAAGGAAGATCGGGGAACCAGCCTGTTCATGCA
>CAMTFT010000107.1 GCA_947071365.1 uncultured bacterium
GTTCTTTGCATATTCTGCTTCTTAGAAATTTTCAATGCTTATTTCCAAAACGCAGGGAGGATTTCGGGATGCAGGGATCCTCTCAAAACTGAATAAGGAGGATTCATTTATGAAAGAAACTATGCTAATGGAACAGGAAAAAAGCCCGGCACAGCACCCGGGCGTATGGACAGGGCAGCCTGTTCGCACCTACAGAGACCGCGTATTCCGCATGATCTTCAAGGAGAAGGAAAGCTTCCTTGAACTGTACAACGCGATGAATAAAACCGCATACACCAACCTGGATGACCTGACCGTCACAACGCTGGACAACGCTATCTATATCAGCATGAAAAATGATGTATCGTACCTGCTGCATGACCGTCTCGCGCTGTATGAGCACCAGTCCACCCGGAACCCGAACCTGCCGCTGCGGGATCTCTTTTACGTGGCAAATATCTATTCCGGGCTGACATATGCAGAGAATCTGTACAGTACAAGGCAGGTAAAGATTCCGGAGCCGGTATTCGTCGTCTTTTATAACGGTAAAGAAGAAATACCGGAGCGTTCCACGCTCCGCCTTTCAGAAGCGTATGAACAGCCATCTGGGGATCCGGCGTTGGAGCTGAAAGTCCTGGTGCTGAACATCAACCCCGGCTATAATAAAGAACTCATGGAAAACTGCAAAAAATTGCGGGACTATTCTATATTTACAAACAAAATACGGGAATACAGTGAACTCCTTCCCCTTTCCCAGGCAGTGGAAAAAGCCATTGAGGATTGTGTGGCCGGAAATATTCTGAAGGAGTTCCTGCAAAAGAACCGTGCGGAGGTGGTAAGTGTGAGTATATTTGAGTATAACGAAGAGCTGCATATGCAGCAGGAGCGACAGGAGGCTATGGAAGAGGGGCAGCAAAAAGGAGAACTTCTGCATCTGATCAACCAAATCAAAAAGAAACGCAGCCGCGGCTTTTCCGCAGATGAGATTGCGGATCTGCTGGAAGAGGACGTGTCACGGGTACAGGAGCTTGCTGCGCTGGTCGACAGCCATCCGGGGAAGGCTGCGGAAGAGCTTTATGAAATCCTAAATACCGTTACCATTTAACCATTTACAAACCCTATAATGTCACATCGTATAAAGAGGGGACTGACACACCCAATCTCTGTGCCGCCCCCTCTTTATAGATTATTATTTATTTCTCTTTCCTGCGTCTTCTTCCAAACAATACCACTCCCAGAATAACTGCAAGTGCTACCGCCATCAGCACCACATACCGCACGATCGGCGTCTCGTCTCCTGTCTGCGGGCTCTTGCCTTCATCGTTACTGTACTGCGGCGTTGTATTTCCGCCCTCGGTCTGTGTGCTTCTCTCTGTCTGAACTTCCTCCGTAAATTTATTCGTAATGATCACTTCATCATCCGGAGAAGCCGGGGTAAGCGTCACTTTACCCTCCGTTTTGTTCAGGGAAATGGTGAATGCCTGGCCGCTGCCAAGCGGCTTTCCGTCTTTGTCGGTCTCCGCCACATAATATGTCACCGACTCATTCTCCGATGTACCGATGTTTACTTCCAGTGGAACGCTGACGCTGCTGCTTCCGTTCATCTCCAGGGTAATCACATCCCCATAACGCGTGCGCAGATTCTTGTCGGTAAAAAGCCCCGCGTAGAACACATCATCTGTCTCATACTCGGCCCCGTCCATCTCGGTCTTCTTTGTAACAGTCAGGGTGCCGCCGTAATAGTACCCCATAGGGATTCCCGGGGTTCCATTCTGGAAAAGGATCTCACCTTCCGGATTCTGGCGGGTGATAGATACGCTCTGTCCATTCGGATACAGCGCCTCAAAAAGGATATTGTTATGCAGCACACTGGGAACTACATTTCCTTTTCCATCCGTCTCTGCAATATAATACGTCATATCTGTAGTCAGATTTTCAAAAACAACAGTTGACGTATCGCTGTTCAGGAAGCGCAGCGGCATATCAGAGGTGCCTGCTGCCCGCACCGTACATGCTTCATCCGTAAAAAGTCCCACATAAAATATAATTTCCTGATTTTCCGGCGGATTGTAGGGCAACTGACTCTGCGTATTAAATAACTGTTTCGTGACACGGATCAGCCCGTTATTGCGGGGACCGGTAAGCTCTGTCTTCGGGTGTATCTCCACAGAATACTGCCAGCCGTTCCCCTCCGCTGCCTGTGCCGGATAAGGAACTGCTACCAGAAAAGTCGCGATCGCGTCCACCCGGTAGGCGGTATTCGCATCCGTATCCTGAAATACAAGATACATGCCCGGTTCCAGGTCTTCAAACACTGCAACACCATTACTGTCCGTAGCAGCAGTCGTCACATTGGTGCCTGCTGCCAGAGGCGCCAGCTTTTCCGCCGCTGCAATTGATTCCGATGCAGTCATGCCCGCCAGCTTGATTCCTGTGTTCTTATAAGCGTCCAACAGCGTATAATCTGCGGAACCCCCATTCACCTGCAATCCTGCTACCTGCGCCAGCTTTACCTGCACGTTCGGCATGATCTTTACATTGTCTGTTTCCAGATTCGGATCCGTGCAGGTCATGGTCACTTTGAGTGAGCCTGCCATACCCTCTTCCAGATCCGGCATCCGGTCGGCCTCGGAAGCCATAACGCCCATCATCATCAGGCAAGCCAGCAGCGCTGCCGTTATCAGGCCAGCAAGCCGCCCAAGCATTTTCTTTTGTCTGTCAGAAGTCCTTCTCAACATGATTTCCTTCCCTTCTTTTCCCTCCGGAACATAGTTCACTTTATTTTTGTATGTTTAACCGTTGCCCGGTCTTATCATTCATTTTTATTCCCGCTGCCCGGTCTTATCATTTATTTTTTCGTTCTCGCTATCAGTCTTATTATTCAATTTTTATCCCGCTGCTTCTTCTTTTTCTTTCTCCAGTCTGATATTCTCAGAATAATCCCCATAAGGATCATAAACACCAGAAATACCATCATGCCGATCACAAGCATCCGCTGCGCCTGGTTCGTCCCCTCCAGCGGGTTGCGCAGAATAATGCCGGACTTCATGGTGTCTTCTTCCTCCACATACTCCGTGCGTTCCCCACGCACCAGAAGCCGGTGGGAGTTCACGCCGTACGGCGTACACGTCACAAGCGTTATCAGATCCCGGCCCGGTTCGATTGCCAGGTCGTCCGTTTCCTCCGGAAGCACCGTCAGGATCTGGTCTACTTTGTATGCCAGCTTCGCATCCAGAACCTTGACAAAAAACAGATCGCCCACTTCCATCTGATCAAGATCCGTGAACAGCTTCGCGCTGGGAAGCCCGCGGTGAGCCGACAACACGGCATGATTGCCCACGCCGCCGATCGGGAGGCTGGTTCCCTCGATATGGCCGCAGCCATTCTCCAGAGCTTCCGTGCCGATGCCATGATAAATCGCCAGCCGTACATTGATCTTCGGAATCTCAATGTACCCCATGATCTCATTTCCGGTGGGATTGAGCACCTGGTCATACGGGTGGCTCAGCACGTATTCATCTGTTTCCTCATCAAAAGCGTCCACAATACTGTTGACCGTATGCTGTGCATTGAACGCCCGGGCCTCTGCCCATATCGCGGAAAAATCCTCCGGCTCCATAGTTTCAACGGCCTCGGTGTAGCTGCTGACAAGCTTCTGATTGCGGTAGCTGTTCCACAGCTCGCTGAACGTGGGGTAAAACATAACGCCCGCCCCTGCCAGAAAAATCAACAGGAATATGAGATTCCGTATCCACCGGTGTTTTTTCTTCTTTCCTTTCCCTGCCATATGCAGCTCCTTTATTCCTCTTTACTGTCTGTCATTCTTATCCTCCGCCTTCTCCTGAGGGTCATTCTTCCGCGCAGCTTCTGTTTTCTCCTGAGGGGTATTCTTCCCCGCAGCTTCTGTTTTCTCCTGAAGCTTTTTCTGCTGCAAAGCTTCTATTTCATTCAGAAGCTTTTTCCCATGCACGGTTTCCAGTTCTTTCAGGAGTTTTCTTCTCCTGCGGAGTTTTTTCTCCCGCAGATACAGGAATACGATGAAAATACCCGTAACCGCAAGTCCGAAAAGCACCCAGAACAGGTAATTGGAATGCATACTCACACCCATCAGGGATGAGGTGCTCTCCTTATGAACCTCCTCCGGCACATACGGGACACGGTGTCCCCGCACCAGAAGCCTGTGGCTATTCACGCCATACGGCGTACAGGTCAGAAGCGTGACAAGATCTTCCCCCTCTTCCGCGGAAAGGCAGTCCGTATCCTCCGGCTCGATCACATTGATCTGATCCACCTCATAACAGAGGATGTCATCCAGAATATGTAAAAGGAAATGGTCTCCCTTTTCCAGCTTATCAAGATCCGTGAACAGCGTTGCGCTCGGCAGACCGCGGTGAGCCGAAATAACGGCATGGGTGCTTTCTCCGCCAACCGGGAGGGAACTCCCCTCCAGATGTCCGGCGCCAAGCTGCAGTACCTCCTCGTCCGTCGTATGGTAGATCGGAATTTTCACCTTGATCTTGGGAATCTCCACGATACCCATGATCTCATCCCCGTTCAGATTCAGGCATGCCATATAAGCCTCGTCCCTGTCGGATATTTCCGCCACAGCAAAGGAATCCGGGAGGATCATCGGCATCAGATTGTCATTGTATGCCTTTGCCATCTCCCACTGTGCCTCATAATCAATGCCCTCTCCGCTGTCCTTCGCCTCAATGCTCTCCGTATAATTGCTGATCAGCTTGCTCTGCCGGTAGCTGTTCCACTGGTTTGAGATAAAAGGATACAGCAATACGGACAAACCGGTTAAAAACAGCAATGCTACAAAAATTGTTTTTAATTTCTTTTTCATCCGGACTCTCCTTATTGTTGTATCATAAATTTTGATGTCACAGAGCCGCCCAGCCGCCATCGCACGGCCACGCACGGGCTTCCAAAACCCATGCCCTGCTGTTTTGACATACCCGGGGCGGTATGGCCCGCCCCGGGAAATTCTTATGTAAATCTTGTAACTCTTATTGCTAAAAGTTCTGAATCAGCTTACTCCTCAGTCTTTCTGCGGCTCATGAAGAACATGGATGCTGCAGCGATCATGATGAGGCAGCCAACGATCGTGAAGATCGTGATACCGATGCCACCGGTGGAAGGAAGGGCGGAAAGCTTAGTATCTATTACTTCGCTTTCTGCAGAAAATTCTGCTGTTGCAGTAGTAACATCCTCACCAAGCTCTACATCGTCAATATTACTGTTTATGGAGTATCCTGTTGGAGCAGTCTTCTCTGTAATATGATAGGTACCTTTGTCAAGTCCAGATACCGTAACTTCGCCATTCGCATCTGTAGTTACTTCTGTTGCATCGTCTTCAACAGTAGTCCATCCAGTAAACTTATTATTAGCAAACTGCGCATACTGATCAGTCGCCGTACCATCTACTGTTGTTGTTTTGCTGATCACAAATCCTGCCCCTTCAAGTTTCTTTCCTGGAGTAGCATCATCTACTTTCGTGATCTTAATCTTACCTGTGAAAAGTTCTGTATTGTCACTTCCATACTTATCTTTACCAGTCGTTGTTCCATCACCAACAAATACATCGTTTCTAACCTTTACATCCGTAACAATAGCTTTATAAGAAAGACTTATTGGCTGGTTTGCATAAGCATTCAGTGCAATATCTCCAGAATTCGCTCCAAGATACTTAGTTAAATCTAATAAAAATGAATTCCCTTCTCCCTGTAATGTTGCATATTCTGTAGCAGTATGAGCACCCTCACCGGTTCCAATTGTTACTGTAACCTCAACTGTCCCATCGTAATCACCACCATCTACAACCTTATAGGCAGCTCCACTAATTTCATCTATTACTTTGTAGTATCTATCAGCATCTGATGCAGGTACAAACGGCACTATGGAAGTAACAGTATATGTTACTTCGCGTCCGATTTCTGTAATTTGATCTGTTTCGTCGCTGCTCTTATCTGTGGTAATATCACTTTTCTTTGCTTCTACACCTGCAGATTCTAAAGTATCTGGCACTCCCGCTGCATTGTATCCAAAGCTGACATATGCTGCCATAGGGTTGTATGCAACTCCAGCTTCTGTCGGCCGGATATAGTACACACCTGCTTTGGTTACTGATTTTCCAGCAATCAAATCATAGCCAGCATTTGCTACATTCGTAATAGCTGCTTTAATCTCTTGTTCTGAAGCCTCTTCGGTATTTTCCGGAATATTCGGATTACCAGGAGTTGTCTTCTTAATCATTTCCCAAATTATTGTCTGATCATCATCTTTTCCAAACGCAGATCTGAAATTCTGTGCAATAGAATCATTAGAAAATTTCCATCCAGTTGGCTGGGTAACATCTGGTTCAATAAGCTGCAGGTGCTCATATGTTGCCCCGCTTCCTGCGCCAGTTACAGGAATATCCAATGGATTACCCTTGGCCTGTCTCTTATACACATCTGACGCTGCCGACGACTTAATAGGTGTA
>CAMTFT010000108.1 GCA_947071365.1 uncultured bacterium
GAGATGTAGCTCCGTCTCGTGGGCTCGGAGATGTGTATAAGAGACAGCCTCGTGATCTCTCTCACATAATTTTTATCCAGAAAATCCCTGATCTGATCTACCACAGGCTCCGGCGTCTTCATAAAGCTCATATAATGTCTCATTATCTTCGTCAGATACCGGACAAACTCCATCATATCCTTTACAGAACGCGATGCTTTCTCATAAAGCCGTTCCCCCGTATCATTGACAAGCAGCCGGTAAGCCTGTACCTCCGTATGCTTCAAAACCGCATACATGAGCTGGATCATATCCATCCGAAACAGCTTCAGGATCTCCTGATTCAGTTCGTTCTTTCCGCCCTGCTCCCTCAGCCATGCTTCCACCTGGGCAAGAAAGCACTCCTCCTGATTTTCCTTCAGAAGCTTTTCCCATGCGGTGACCTCCGGCAGGTGATACGGAAGCTCCCTGTCCTCATACTCGATCACGGAGACCACCTGGCTCTCCCGGCGCACATTGTCTGCGCAGATTTTTTTCAGTTCTTTCAGTGATGACTTTTGTTCCATCAGTGAGCCTTCACATCCGATACCGAGAAAAAGCTCCACATGGAGCTGCTCCATGCACTCCTTTTTCAGTTTTTCCATACCATTTTGCACCGTCAAAAAAAGGAGCTCCGCCTCCGTTACCTCCAGAAGCAGCGCAAAAGACAGTGCACCCATTGGCACTGCGATGACAGTCCCGATCCCCATGTCCCTGCACGCATCCCCTGCAAGCTTTTCTATCGTAAGGATCAGCCGCATCTGATCCCATTTTTCCAGCCGTTTCCTGTCATCGTACAGTTCCATCCATACGGGAATAAATCTCGTATCCATCGTATACGGCAATACTGCATTTTTTATCATGGCAGCCAGAGTCTCCCGGTTCAACTCTCCTTCCCTCATAAAAAGTGTGCCAAGAGAATTTCGGATGACCATCTTGCGATTTTTCTTCCAGTATTCGCTCTCCTGTTTCCAGGCAAGGTGATCAGACTGCTCCCTGGCCTGCTCCACCGCTTCCCGGATACCCTGCTCCAGCTTCCCATAATCCACCGGCTTCAGATAATAATTCAGGCTTTTCAGTTCAATTGCCCGCTGCGCGTACTCAAACTCGGCGTAACTGGTCAGAAAAATCGTCTGAATCTCGTATTCCTGTCCCCGCACCCACTCCAGCAGGTCAAGGCCACTGCCCTGTGGCATCTCAATATCGCATACCATTACCTGTACCGATACCTTTGACAGCAGCTCCATGGCCTGCCGGATATTGTAAGCCGCGTATACATTCTGTATATCCAGCTCCTCCCAGTGTATCCGCTTCCGAATTGCCCGAATAATGTATTCGTCATCGTCCACCAATAATATGTTCATGTCCTCTCCAGCCTTCCGATGTCCGCAGGAAGATGCAGCTCCGCCACGGCTCCTCCCAACGGGTTATTGTAAAATCTGGCAAATCCCCTTCCGCCGTAAAAATACTTCATCCTTCTGAGACAGTTCGTGATGCCCACGCGGTGGCCCTCCATCGTCTGCGCAAGCCGGTTTTCACTGCCAAGCTGCTGCAGTACCTCCTCCGGGAAGCCGCTTCCCGTATCCGAAACGGTAATGCTCACATACCGCTCCCCGTGATACGATTCCTCGCACACCAGAATCGTGATTTCCGAGGGCTGATCCAGCGTGACCGTATAACGGACGGCATTTTCCGCAAAGGTCTGTATCATCAGAGGCGGGATTCCGCAGTTCATCGTCTCCTCTTCCTGCTCGATATAATACGTGAATGCGTCCCGATAACGCATTTTCTGAATTTCAAGATAATTTTTCACATGCTCCAGCTCATTTCTGATCTCAACAAAATCCATGCTGCTCTGAAACAGATACCTCAGATAATCCGAGGTGATGACACACATGCGCTTCGCATATTCGCCGTCTCCCAGCTCCACCATCTGATAAATGTAATTCAGGCAGTTCAGGTAAAAATGCGGCTTGATCTGAAGCTGCAGATAATCCATCTGTATTTCCTGGCGGTTCAGCTCATTCTCGTAGATCGTAATTTTCAATCGCTTGATCTGACGCAAAAGTTGGCGGAACTGTTCATTTGCCAGCTCCAGCTCCTTCAGCTCACTGCTCGTTATATCAAAGACGAACTGATCGTCCTCATCGTATTTCAGCAGATTGTCGGCAAACTCCTGAATCGGCCGGAGTACCCTCCTTTGCAGATGCTTATTAATGAAGATCAGCGTGCCGAGGATCGCTGCGCCAAGGACGAGAAGCGCTGCCTGTATCGCCAGATATCTCTCGTAGATCCCGAGATTATCCACAAAAAGCAGGACACGGAAGGGCGCCCGGTCAAAATCATTTTCGATCACCAGATAATTTCCGGCCATCCCCCGCGCCAGATACTGATCTAAAGGCTCCTTCATTCTGCCGCTTTTCTCCGTCACCACGGTATTCTTTTCATCCAAAAGCACAGCAAAACCGGTATCTGCGAAATTCAGGCTTTCCAATGGCTTGAGAAGCGCATCTGCCTTGATATAGCAGCCCAGATACCGCCCATTGCTGTGCATGACCTTCAAAATATAACTGCCTGTGGAGCAGTGGACATCCGTCCACTTTGACTTCGCTGAATAACCGTTCAGCCTGTTTTTTGCCAGAAGCTCCCGAAACCCTGCTTCCATCTCCGGCTCATTTGGGCCCACGGAATTCAGATCGAGATATACGTTCTTCTTTTCAAGAAAAGCAAAAAACTTATAATCCGTCCCGTAATCCCACGTATATTCCAGAAAATCATTTTTGAGCTCCGAGCGCGCCACATTGATCTCCAGCGGGTCACTGCTGTTCTCCAGCACAGACATCATCTCCCGGATATCTGATTTCATCCCGCCGTTTCCCACCAAAATGGACAGCATCTGCCTGCTCAGCTTGAAAAATAACGTATCCTGGCTTTGGATATACAGTTCTGCCATATTGCTCAAATACTGCGAATTCTGTTTTTTCACATCCTGAATCACGATAAGCGTGATGGAGGCATCCACCGCGATCAACAGCAGCGACAGGATGAGAATTTTTTTCATCTGACTCGACAGCGACTTTTTATTCATTTTTCGCTTTTCTCTTTTCACGTTATCCCTTTACGGCCCCGACAGTAATTCCCTCTGCAAAATATTTCTGCAGGAACGGATAAATCACCAGCAGCGGCAGCATTGCCACAAACGCGATGGCCATACGGATAGACACCGCAGGCACCTTGCTGATCTCCGCTCCCACGTTCAGAACCTTGCCGCTGGACAGATACTGGATATTCGTAATCATCTGATTCAGCAGGTTCTGTATACTGTACAGGCTCTGACCTTCCTTTCCTGATAAATAATATAAACCATTCGTCCAGTCATTCCAGTACCCCAGGGCCGTAAACAGCCCCATCGTCACCATGATCGGCTTCCCCAGCGGCAGCACGACCTTGGAATAGACCGTAAAGTGACTGGCTCCGTCAATCATTGCCGCCTCATACAGCACATTCGGAATGCTCGTTACGTAGTATGTCCGGATCAGCAGCACGTTATTGGCGCTTAGCAGCAGCCCCGGCACAATCAGCGCAAAGATCGTATTCTTGATGTGGAACGTATTTACATACATCATGTAAGTCGGCACAAGGCCGCCGCCAAACAGCATCGTGAAGAATACGTAGAACGTGATCGCCCGCCGAAACGGCAGTTCTTTCACAGAGAGCGCATACGCGATCAGCGAAGACATCACCATGTTGACGGTGGTGCCGATGAGCGTTACGAAGATGGTGATTCCGTACGCCCGCAGGATCGTCCCTCCCTGCTGAATGATATACTGGTACGCGTGGAAGCTGAATTTTTCCGGGAAGAAGGAGTACCCGTTGGCAATCAGCACATTCTCATCGGTAAGAGAGGAAATAAAAACCAGCAGGAACGGAAGCACGATCATCAGTGTGACGAGGATCAGGACCACGTTGGAAGCGACCTGAAAGATGCGATTGTTTCTTGATTTTACCATTTCTCTCCCTCCTTAGAACAGTGCGCTGTCCGGGTCTATCTTCTTTACCAGCAGGTTGCTCATAAGAACGATCACAAAGCCTACAAGAGACTGATACACACCGGCCGCGGAAGCCATTCCCACATTGCCGAGCTGCAGCAGCGCCCGGTACACGTACGTATCGATAACATTCGTTGTATTCAGAATCGTTCCGGAATTCATCGGCACCTGATAGAACAGACCGAAGTCGGAATAGAAGATCCTCCCTACGCTCAGCAGCGTCAGTGTGATGACCGTCGTCTTCAGTCCGGGGATCGTTATGTATTTTATCTGCTGCCAGCGCGATGCCCCGTCAAGCTTCGCCGCTTCATAGTACGTCTTGTCAATTCCGATGATCGTCGATATGTAGATCAGGCATCCGTATCCCACGCCCTTCCAGCAATTCGTGATGATCAGGATTGCCGGCCAGTACTGCGGCTCATTGTACCAGGATTTTGGCTCAGCTCCAAAAAGCGGCAGGATCGAGTTGTTCACCATACCGTTTTCAGAACTGAACAGTGCATAGACGATGTAGCTCAGAATAACCATGGACATCAAAAACGGCACAAGGATAATGCTCTGATACACCTTTTTCGCCAGCTTGCTCTGAACCTCACATATCAGTATGGCCAGCAGTATTCCGATCACCATATTTACGATAATAAATGCGAGATTGTACAGGATCGTATTTCTGGTGATGATAAAGGCGTCCTGCGTCTGGAACAGGAAACGGAAATTCTCCAGGCCGTTCCACGGGCTTCCCCAGATACCCTTCCTGAAATCCATCTTTTTAAATGCGATCACGATTCCGGCCATCGGAATGTAGTTGTTGATAAACAGATATACACATCCCGGAAGAAGCATCAGATACAGCGGGAAAAATTTTTTGAACTGTTTCCTCCTGCTCTTTTTTCTGACGGCCGTTTTCGCACTGATCATAGTTGTACTGCTCATAACCACCCTCCTCTCCTCCATTTCGTTCTCTATTTACGCTGTTCCAGATATGTGTCGAGCTGCTTCTGCTTTTCTTCGATGATCGCATCTACTCCGGCCATCTTCAGCGCATCCACGAATTTCGGCACGTACTCCTCCGGATCAACGGTTCCTGAACCGAGGGAAGGCGCATACTGATTGTATACATTGTCCAGAGCGGCGATCTGAGTGTCCATTCCTGTGCTGTCAAAGATAAATCCAAATGCCGATGACTCCACACCTTTTGCATTCATCTCTTCCGTCTTCTTATTAACATCCGGATCTGAGCCTTTCCACAAATGTGTCAGACGGCCGTTCGGAAGCTCCCAGGCAAGATTGAAGCTGTAGCCCACGTTGTCAAGGTTCACGCCCTCCGGGTAATCGATCATATCCTTTTCCTTGTCGATATAGACGTAGTCAACGCCCTCTTCGCCCCAGTTCAGGAGATTCATGATATCGGCACTGCCGTAAATATAATCGAGACACTGCATCGTCTTGTCCGGATCTTCGGAATTCTGTGCCACGGCGTAGATGATATCAGAATAATAGTTGCTCTTCTTGATCGCCACATCCGTGAAATCAGCCACTTCGAACTCATATCCTGTGGAAACCTCAAATTCCGTGAGGATTCCGGGATGATCCCCCGTAATCATGGAAAATACCTGCCCTGCTTTAAACAGGCTGCTCCAGCTTTCACTCTCCGTCGCAGCATCCTTATTGATATATCCCTTCTTGTACCAGTCGTACAGCATCTTCGCCGTATCCATGTACCAGTCGGATTCGTACAGATTCGTTACCGTGGTATCCCCGCTGGTTGGATCCATCAGCACGCCCATGCTGCTGCCAAGCGGGTCATACGCAGAAAAACCGAGACGGTACAGCGGCCCGTTGGTGGAACCATTCGAGAACAGCATGTCCATATTCGGCTCACCGGCCTTCACCGCCGCAAAAACCTCGTCAAGGTCTGCCGGCTCTTTGATCTTTGAAATATCGATATTGTATTTCTCAACCAGATCCTTTCTCATAAAGATACCCGGCACGCTGGTCTCCTGAAAATGAACGGGAACTCCAATCGTAAACCCGCCCACAGAAAGGCTCTTCAATCCGAAATCTCCGATAAGCTCTTTCAGGTTCGTACCGTATTTCTCTATCAGATCCGTCATATCCATGATCTGCCCATTGTTCATGTACTGCAGCGCATGCTGAGAATCCGTATAGAAGCAGTCGATCTTTTCATCGCCGGAGAGCATGAGCTGAAGCTGCTGGATTGAGCTGCCCCAGGGCAACACGACGATATCCAGATTCATATTGATGGCCGGCTGCAGAATCTCATTGATCTTTTCTTCGATCCGTTCCTCATCCCTTTGCTGCGTGCCGGTAAGCACCATCGTCACCGTATACGGCCTGTCTCTTATACACATCTGACGCTGCCGACGACTTA
>CAMTFT010000109.1 GCA_947071365.1 uncultured bacterium
TCTCCGGCAACTTACGTATGCCTCACGTCGCAGAATACTCGGCAGATGCCTTTGGCTGCGCCCTCAGCGGCCCATTTGACAATCTGCATCTCGGCCCGGCTCTCACCCTCCCGGACTCTCTGTGCGCGCATAACTGCCGTTACTTCCGCTTCATCGGTTTATCAGATTAAATTGTTTTTTCTTAATATACAGTATTCCTCCCGGCTTGTCAACGTGTTTTTTATCTTATAAAAATTTTTTCATAAAAAATTCAATGTATGCAACGGTTCAGTCCACACACATTTGCAATACTGCTGCTCGGCACGGCTCAATGGAGGTTCTCATAATGCGTTTCTTTCATATCTGCACGATACATTCTTCCAATACCCTTGCCTTCCTCCTTGGCTGTAAGCAGCGCAATATCCGCTTTTTTATACAGATCTTCAAACATTATACCGTGTTCAGGAATGATCGCATAGCCTGCCGAGGCGGAAAAAACGATTTCCTCTCCATTCGCTGTAAATACGCTCCGCAGATTTTCCAGCGTGTCTGCCAGCTTATCATCAAGATTCAAATTGCGGACATTCTTGCACAGTACAAGGAACTCGTCCCCTCCTATACGGCATATGATGTCATCCGCCCGGAAGGAATGCTGAAGCTTTCTGGCGTTATCCGCGATCAGCCGGTCACCGAATACGTGACCAAACACATCATTGGCCTTTTTGAAATTGTCGAGATCCAGAATGATCAGCGCGGCATTCTCCTCCGCCCCCATTCCCATCAGATATTCACGTACCTTTGGTATGGCCGCCTGTCGGCTGTAAAGTCCCGTAAGGCTGTCCCGCTCCAGAACCTGTATGTTCTTTTTGTCCCTGATGTGCCGCAATTTTTCCTCTGTAATATCCGAATAATAGCCGACTCCGCGAACCGGCTTTCCATCCGCGTCCCGGATCAGAGCACAGACGGCCCGAACCCACAGCTCCTGCCCGTCACTTAATACGACCGGGAAATCACAGCTCAGGCTCTTATCGTCATCTGCGTGACGTATATCCTGCAGGAAGTTCTTTATGAGGGCAATCGTCCGTTTTGACAGGTAAGCCCCGGAATTTTCCAGATCCTGCATCGTCAGATACCGGCCTCCAAACACCTCCGCAAACTCCTTCATTCTGCCCTGCACGTACTGATTTGAGATCATGATATGGTGCTTTTCCATATCCCACTCCCAACTGCTGATACCGGCCTGCCTGAGGATCCGCTCCAGCTTTTGGCCAATCAGCCAGATTTCCTGCTCTTTTTCTTTAATACTGGTAACATCTCCGCAGATACAGAGATAAACACGTTCCTGTGCATTGTCGCCCACATAGCACGTCTTCAGATCCATCCATAATACAGTGCCGGGCACAGGCGTTATCTGAACTACATCCTGATAATCCGACTTTGACCGCACTGCCTCCAGCATTTTTTCTCTGAGGTGCATTCGGCAACCGGGTCTGATAAACTTCTCCGCCCCGAAACGGTTGAGGGAATCCTCGCACTGCTTTGCCGAACATCCGTATGATTCCAGCAGCCCATTCGCAATCACCTCGTATTTTATGCTGTCTTCATGAAATTTCATGAGGAAAATATTTCCCGGGGCGTGCGAGATAATCAGGCTCATCTTCCTGCGGATCTCCGCCGCCTCCGTGACATCCGTCAGCATGTTATGCATGCCTGCAAAGTCGAGTTTCTCTTCCCGCTCCAACAGCTTTTCCGCATCCTTAATCGTCAGCGGGCGGTAAAAATAATGCCCCTGTCCGTACAGGCAGCCCATATCCAGAAGGAACTCCACCTGTGTCCGGTTCTCTGCTCCCTCTGCAATCAACTGCAGGCCCATAAGTCTTGCCATCCGCACGATCGTCTCAAGAATGCCAAGCCCTCTTCCGGTAGTCTTTTTATTCATCTCAAGAAATCGCATATCGATCTTCAGTACGTCCACATTCACATCCTTCAACATATTCAGCGAAGAATATCCCGTACCGAAATCGTCCATCAACACACGGAAACCTGCCTGTCTCAGCCGGTCCACCACATCAGTCAGTATTTTTGATTCCTCTGCATAAGCCGATTCCGTAATCTCCAGCTCGATAAGTCCCGGCGGTAGCTGATATTTTTTAACCAGACCGGAAAATACCTCCACCACATCCAGGGTGTAAATATCGATCCGGGATACATTTACCGAAATGGGAACAGGCCGAAGGCCGCGGTCGATCCACGTACGGATCTGAGCGCAGACCTTATCCCAGATATACTGATCCAGCTCCGGGATAAACCCATTGCGTTCCAGCACACCGACAAAATCTGCCGGAAGCACGATACCATTCTCCGGGCTCAGCCAGCGCACCAGAGCCTCCATTCCCACAATTTTTCCATCCTTCATACTGCACTTCGGCTGAAGGAAGAACGTAATCTCGTCATTTTCCAGCGCCCTCTGTACCTTGCTGAGCACCAGATGGCTTTCCTCGAGCTTCTCCTTCATCCGGCTGTCGTACCAGCCGATGCGCCTTGCATAATTTCCTTTTACGGAATTGAGCGCAATAATAGCTCTGTCATAAATCGTGCTCACCAGCATACTCGTATCACCGATCTCATATACGCCAAAGGCCGGAAGGAAACCGGCGTTTCCACGCTCCTGCAAAATATATTCCTTCATCCGTTTTTGCAGTTCAAACAAGCTCTTTCCGTCATTCGGAAGGATCACACAGAAATCGTCCTCTCCCATATAGCCCGCAACGCCGTTATCTCCCGCTGCCTCCACAATGTAATTACCTATCCCTTCCAGAAACAGGTTTCCGACTTTCTTTCCATGCCATTCATTAAAAAGCTTAAAATGCTCGATATCAATGGCAGCCAGGCAATATTCACACGGCTTTGCCTTCGCAAGAAAACACTCTGCTTTTTCCCAGAATACATCTTTTGCATATATTTTTCTTTCGAATTTTTCCAGAGGCTCGCTCATAATAATCCTCTCTCTTATCATAGAATCTGTTTACCCGGGCTTCTCCGAACAATCTTTCTGCTGATCATCATTTCAGGTACTTCTAATATACATTACTCCGCGTCAAAAATCCACAAAATTTATTCTTTTCTGTCCCTGAACCTTTCCGATAATATCATACTCAAGGCAGAAGCGCAAGAGCGTAAAATACCATAAACATACGATAAAGCGGCGGATCTGTCCTGCTCGACAAACCTGCCGCTTTCTTCCTGTGCTTACTGCTTTGCCTGATTTTTCTGTTATCCCGCTTACCGTATTACCCGAGCTTTTCCAGCAGAGATGTACCTATCGTACCCTCCGGCATCTTAACTCCGAAGTTATCCGCCACTGTCGCTCCGACTGCCGCAAAGGTATCCGTCTCCGGGAGCTCCCCGAAGCCCTTCATGGACTTTGAGTATGCCAGGAACGGCACCTTCTCCCTTGTGTGGTCTGTTCCCGTGTAAGTCGGGTCGTTGCCGTGATCCGCCGTGATGATCAGCAGATCATCCTCCCGCATCGTATCCATCAGGATGCCGAGGTTCTTATCGAATCTCTCGATCTCCTGCGCATATCCCTGCGGATCTCTTCTGTGGCCCCAGAGCGCGTCAAAATCTACCAGGTTCACGAAGCAGAGCCCATGAAAATCTTCCTTTGCCGTCTCGATGGTCTGCTCCATTCCGTGTACGGAGCTCTTGGACTTAAGAGCCTTCGTGATTCCTTCTCCGTCAAAGATATCCTTGATCTTGCCAATGGAAATCACATCAAAACCGTTTTCCTTCAATGCGTCCAGCGCCGTTTTTCCGCTTGGCTTCAGCGCATAATCATGACGGTTGCTGGTCCGCTTAAATTCACCGCGTTTCTTTCCGACATACGGTCTGGCAATGACCCTGCCGACCTTCCACTCGTCTTTCATCGTGATATCCCGGGCGATCTCGCAGCAGCGGTAAAGCTCCTGCAGATCAAAGGTCTCTTCGTTTCCGCAGATCTGCAGCACGGAATCAGCAGACGTATAGACGATCATATGACCTGTCGCGATCTCTTCCTCCGCAAGCTCCTCAAGAATCTCCGTTCCACTGGCGCTCTTGTTGCCAATGACCTTATGGCCGGTGCGTTCCTTCAGCTCCTTGATCAGCTCCGGCGGAAATCCGTGATCTGAAAACGTATTAAACGGCTTCGTGATCTCCAGACCCATGATCTCCCAGTGCCCCGTCATCGTATCCTTTCCGAGGCTGCGTTCATTCATTTTCGTATAATATCCCAGTGGCCTCTCCACCGGTTCCACCTGTTTCAGCGGGCAAAGATTTGCAATCCCGATTTTCTGCAAATTCGGAATCTCGAACGTATCCACTGACTCTGAAATATGGCCCAACGTATTGACTCCCACGTCTCCAAAGTTTCCAGAATCATGCATCTGTCCGACGCCAAGTGAATCCACTACTATGACAAATACGCGATTATATTTCGGCATATTTCTCCTCCTTATTTAAAATAGAATCCTGCTCTGCACACATATCCAGGGGACACACCCCGTCATCCGGAGCGTGTCCCCTGGTCAGAAGGATTCAGTCCAGATTTCCGGGGCCGAATCCCAGCGGAAGCAGTTCTTTTAACGTATATATATGGTAGTTCTGTGTATCCGTTGCCAGAATGATCTGAAACTCCTCCGGATTGCAGAACTCCATCATGACCTGGCGGCATACGCCGCAGGGCGGTGCATACTCCGTCAGAACGCCGTCCTTTCCTCCCACGACACAGATAGCGGAAAACTCTCTGACGCCTTCGCTCACTGCTTTGAAAAATGCGGTCCGCTCCGCGCAGTTGCTGGGCGTGTACCCTGCATTTTCAATGTTGCACCCCGTATAGACCGTGCCGTTTTTGGCAAGCAACGCGGCTCCCACCCGGAAGCCTGAGTACGGGACGTATGCATACTGCAACTGCTCTATAGCAGTCGTTATCAGCTTCTCTACCAATTTTGAATCCATAGCCCCTCCTTAATATCCGGTGGCTTCCTGATTTTTCACGATCTTGATGATGCGGCTCGTGCCGAGGCGGTCTGCCCCCAGCTCCATGAACTTCTCAGCATCATCCATAGAGGAGATTCCTCCGGCTGCCTTGATCTTCACATTCGGGCCAACATGCTTCGCAAACAGCTCCACATCCGCAAAAGTAGCCCCTGCCTTGGAGAATCCTGTAGAAGTCTTAATATAGTCAGCGCCTGCATTCGTTACAGCCTGGCACATTCTGATCTTCTCTTCATCGGTCAGAAGGCATGTCTCAATGATCACCTTCAGGATCTTTTCGCCGCAGGCTGCCTTCAGTGTGCGAATTTCCTCTTCCACACAGTCAAATTTTCCGTCCTTGACCCAGCCGATATTGATGACCATATCGATCTCATCCGCGCCATTTGCCAGAGCGTCCTTCGTCTCAAATTCCTTCGTCTTCGTCGTCATATAGCCGTTCGGGAAGCCGATGACCGTACAAACTGCCATCTTATCTCCCACGTATTCCTTCGCCTGCTTTACGTAGCTGGGCGGAATGCACACCGACGCAGTCCCGTATGCAATCGCATCGTCACAGATCTGCTTAATCTCCTCCCAGGTTGAGCCCTGCAGAAGAAGCGTATGATCCACATGCTTTAAAATTTCTTTTGCATCCATAATATTTTCCTGTCCTTCCTGAATTTATTTTATGCCAACGAACAGGCAAATCCGATGATTCATCGAATTTGCCGTCCGGGCAGTCACATATGTCTTATGCCAGTTCCAGCGCAATCTCCATCATCTTGTGGAACCCAAGCTGGCGATCCTTCGCACTCAGCGCTTCTCCCGTATAAATGTGGTCTGAAATCGTCAGCATACACAGCGCATGCTTCTTCGCCTTCACAGCGTTCATGTAAAGCGCTGCCGCCTCCATCTCGATTGCCAGCACGCCCATGCTCTTCCACAGATCGTTTGCATTCGGATTTCCGTTGTAGAAGCAGTCAGAGGACAGAACGTTTCCGACTACTACCTTCGTTCCCTGCTCTTTTGCCACATCAACAGCCCTGCTTAAGAGACCGAAATCAGCGATGGGAGCATACGTTCCCGGCAGCCCAAACTGCGCTGCGTAATTCGAATCGGTGCAGGCTCCCATACCGATGACCACATCCATCAGCTTCAGGTCATCATTCAGAGCTCCGGCGGAGCCGATACGGATAACATTATCTACATCATAAAAATTAAACAGCTCGTAGGAATAGATACCGATCGACGGCATTCCCATACCGCCGCCCATCACGGAGATCTCTTTTCCTTTGTATGTTCCTGTAAATCCAAGCATATTTCTTACGGACGTTACCTCTCTCGGATTCTCCAGATACGTCTCCGCGATATATTTTGCCCGCAGCGGATCGCCCGGCATTAATACTGTTTTCGCAAAATCTCCTTTTACCGCACCAATGTGCGGAGTCGGTGTGTTAGCC
>CAMTFT010000110.1 GCA_947071365.1 uncultured bacterium
TACACCTATTAAGTCGTCGGCAGCGTCAGATGTGTATAAGAGACAGGTTCCGTAGGGTGTCGTCAAGACTTTTGACTTATTCACAGAAAGCATACTGGCGATTTGATCATGACAAGTATATGCTTACCAGAAGAAATAACAGCTTGATCGTCACAAAAAGTAGTGCGTTGCTGACATTGAAGCAGGAGTTGCTTTTGTTGATGGTTTTGATGATCCAGAAGGAGAGATGGGAGGCACTTTGTGGAACCGGTATGCGGCTGCTTTACTGGCTGACACGGCCTTATTATAGGAGAAAGCGAATTTGGATTACCTTTGATAAACTGTATAAAGCAGGGGATAATGGCGAATATTTCTTTCAGTATTGCCGAAAGCAGCAGGATGTAATTGACTGCTATTATGTGGTCAATAAAGATGCAGCAGATTGTGCCCGGCTGAAAAAGGAGCATCCAGGAAAAATTATTTATGCAGATTCGTTGCGTAGCAGGCTGTTTGCACTTCATGCGGAGGCGATTTTGGCAACCCATGCGGGAGCGACAAAATATCTGGGATTTAAAGCATGGATGCATAAGTATATTAAAAATATTTATCAGGCGGATAATGTTTGTATTCAGCATGGATTGTCGATTCAGAAAATTGCACATTTTCAGAACAAGTGGTATGCCAATACAAGACTGTATTGTTGCGCATCGCCGTATGAGCTTGAAAATGTGGCAAAGCCGATCTATGGATATGAGCCGGAAGCCTTGAAGCTGACGGGATTGGCCAGGTATGATGGACTGAAAGACAAGGGACAGAAGCAGATTCTGATTACACCGACCTGGCGCAAAGGGCTTGTGCATACGAAGGGTGTCGGCATGAAAAATGAGCACAGTAATCTGTTTAAGGGAACGGCGTATTATAGAATCTATAATACTCTGATCAATGATGCACGGTTAATTGCGTGTGCAAAGGAATTGGGATATCGTATTATTTTTCTGCTGCATCCGGCAATGAGTGCACAACTGGAGGATTACGAGCAAAATGGTTTTGTAGAACTTCTTCAGGCGACCGGGGATACGAGTTATGAGAAGCTTCTGACAGAGTCCAGCTTGATGGTGACGGATTATTCCGGGGTGCAGTTTGACTTTGCATATCAGAGAAAACCGATTGTTTATTACCATCCAAGTGAGCTTCCGCCTCATTATACAGAGGGTGGTTTGATTTATGATACGATGGGGTTTGGCCCAATCTGTACAGAGCATGAACAGATCATAGAAACTCTTTGCAACTATATGCATAGCGACTGTCAGATGTCAGAAGAGTATCGACAGCGTGCAGACCGCTTTTTTGCGTTTGATGATTTTGATAACTGTGAACGGATCTATCAGGCTGTACTTCAGTATGAGGATGAAAAATGACAAAAATGATAACGGTGCTTGTTCTCTGGGATGGTGAGGAAGAAGACCTGAAAAAAACAGAGGAGTCTCTGCGTACTGAAAGGAATTGCATTCGGGAAAAAGGGGAAGAACTCATCTGGCAGACAGTTTTAACCGAGAATCATATACCGAAAGCCTGGGATGAGCTGGAAGCGATTCTTTCAGGAGTGCAATCGGAATACGTGACATTTATCCGGGCAGGAGAAGCTTATTGGGAGAGTGCGCTGGCGAAAGGATGTGAGTGCCTTCAAAAGCTGGATGGACAGACGGATGCCGTAGCATTGGAAAATGCGACGAGAAAGATTAAGAGAAAAAGCAAAACGCAGAAGGTATTCTGTCGGCTTTATTCTCTGACAGATATCAATGAGCTGATGTTGGCTCCGGCGGATTTAGCGGGTATGATTTTCAGGACAGAGGCTGTCCGCGGAGAACGTTTTGATCTATCGTACGGCTGTAGCTGGCTGGAAGATTTCTCGTGCCGTATTCTCTTGAAAAAGCAGAAGATGGGATATGCAGAGGGAGCCAGATTTATTTCCTGTTCTCCGCTGACGGATGCCGGAGTTTTTCGGAGGGAATGGAGACAGGCTGCATGGTATCAGAATCTGGTGGAAAGATATTGCCTTTTGCTGGAAAATAACACAAACGGCGAGGGCGTTCCCCTATTTCTACAGGCTCAGGTGCTTTATGCTATCAAACTCCAGTTCCAGGTGAATATGGATCATACGGATAAGGGAGCATTGCGCGGCACGGATTTTGAAAAGTATTATGAGAAATGTCGGACATGCCTTGGCAGGATCGATTCACGTCTGATTTTTGCAGAAGCGGTGCATGAAGAAAGAAAGATATATCCGCAGGTTCGCGGGGCGCTTGCCCGGATAAAATATGAGGCGGGAGATGGAACAGACCTGGGCGATATTGTAACTCCTGTAATGTTGAAGCTCCTGGAATATGAAAACGAGGTGCTGTGTCTGGATGGAGCTGTGGATGCTTTCCTGCTTTCCGGCGGTCGTAAGCTACAGGTTTATTTGAATGATAAAAGGCTAAACTGTGAATTTACAAAGTTGTATGCAACAAGTTTCTTTTTTGGGAAAAAATTTGAGAGGGCATCCTTTCATGTAGAAATTAGTCTGCAGACTTTTGGAAAAAGCAATCTTCTGCGGTTTGTGCTACAGGATGAGGGAAGAAAAGAAATTCCATTGACGATTATTTCGATGGGATATCAGGCGAGAATTGCGGATATTGTAAGTGGATCTTATTGGTGTTTTGATCAGTTTATGGTATCCTTTCAGAAAAAGAGCGGCCAGGCAAGGGCTATCTTATTAAGGCGCGCCGGTTTGTTCAGACGTGTAGTGCAAGAGGGAATCGTTTTGTCGCATATGCCTTTTGGACAGAACCGTTCGCGTAAAATGTTTGTCGAGCGATTGTGTTACTGGATGGCATATCCGAAATATTCCAGTAAAAATATTTGGCTGACCTTTGATAAATTGTATAAAGGAGGAGACTGTGGCGAATATTTTTATAAGTATCTGGTAAATCATAGAGATCCGGAAATTGACCCTGTTTATGTAATCCGGGAAGATGCACCGGACAGGAAACGGTTGGAAAAAGAAGGATATATGCCGCTGCGGCTTGGCAGCAGGGAGCAAAGGCTTTCATATTTATATGCCAGGATGATATTTGCTACTCATAGCAGTATTCATGGATTTAACGGTTACAATACATGGGAGATCCGTTTTATCCAGGATCGACTCCGCGCCGTCAACACATGCATCCAGCACGGCCTTTCCGTGCAGAATCTGGAAGCGGATTCCAACCGCACCGTAAATAATAACAAGCGGTATTACTGTGCCTCCCGGTGTGAGATCGAAAACCTTTCCCGGCCGGAGTATGATTATGGAAAAGATGTGCTGCGGCTGACAGGAATTCCGCGGTACGACGGCCTTGTGAATGATGACAGACGCCAGATTTTGATCACGCCGACCTGGCGTTCCTATATTGCGATGTCTCCCGTGATGGGCTCGGCGAGACCTTACAATCCGGAATTTAAGAATACAGAGTATTTTCGCATATTTGAGGAGCTCTTATCTGACAAAAAGCTTTTAGAGACGGCGAGGAGAACCGGCTACCGGATCATTTATCTTCTGCACCCCGTCATCAGTGCGCAGAAAAGAGACTTTACAGTGCATGAGGGAATAGAGCTTCTGTCATCGCTGGAGACGGATTACGAGACAGTTCTTACGCAGTCCAGTCTGATGGTGACGGATTATTCCGGGGTGCAGTTCGATTTCGCATATATGCGCAAGCCGGTGGTGTATTACCATCCGCCGGCACTTCCGCCGCATTATACGGGTGGCGGATTTGACTATGAGACGCAGGGCTTTGGTGAGATATGTACACAGAAGGATGCGCTGGTGGAGCTTTTGTGCGGCTATATGGAGCAGGGCTGTGCTCTGAAGCCTTTTTACCGGGCAAGGCAGGATGAATTTTTTGCGTATGATGATCTGGAAAATTGCCGGAGGATCTATGAGGATGCCAGGGCATATCAGATTTCGCGAGGATAACCTATAGGACAGCATTGGTGATTAATGTCGTTTAGTTGATGGATATCCCGGACACAGGGAAAACCTGGCAGGGCTCCTCTGTTCCGAATCGCTGTGTCGGCAAATGCTAAGGTCCCAGAATATCTCCAAAGCCGCCGTAGGCGACTCAAAAATGTGCCTGATGCACATTTTTTCGGACAGTGCCTGCTAAAATTTCTGCTGGAACGCAGAAATTTTACGACTTTTCCGCTATTCTGCGACCCAACCATTTGCACGACTCGCTATAGTCACAGATACGCCCTGCCAGGTTTTCTCTGTTGTGTACTGGCTTGCTTATGAAGAAAGGATGAGCCGACATGTTTCGTATCAGACAATATATGAAAATGCTGCTGCAGAATGTTTTTCTGCCACTGGTATACGCATGGTATGCGCGAAGGCCTGTTCAGCCGGGACTGGTGATTTTTGCGGACGCGCATCATGATGAGATTCCGTTTTCCATGCGGCGTATGTATGAAGAAGTGATGCGGCGGGCGGGAAAGGATGCGCAGGATTGGCGGAGTACGACGCAGGTGACAGAAGGTGCGCGGGGCAGCCGAAGTATGAAGCAGACGGGAGAAGATGCGCAGACCGGACGCAGTATGGTGCGGATGAGCGATAATGTGCCGACCGGGCGAAAGCTGGATGTGCAGGTCTTTGTGCGTGATTTTGGCAAAATGCCATATAGCCAGATGGTGAAATACCTGATAAGGTTTATGAAGCAGTATGCCGCTGCCGAGTACGTATTCATCTGCGATTATTATCTTCCGGTGGCATCCTGCAGAAAGCGGCCGGAGACGACAGTGGTACAGCTATGGCATTCCTGCGGATTGATGAAGAAAATCGCGTATGATGCCGGAGACGATATCCCGACAAATTACCGGGGAAATATGTTTGGAAATTATACGTATCTGACGCTGAGTGCTGAAGTTTGTGTACCGGTGCATGCAAGGGCGCTGCGGATTCCACAAGAAAGAATCCGGGCAACGGGAGTCAGCCGCACGGATTGCTATTTTGATGAAGATTGGAATAACAGATGCAGGGAAGCATTTTATGAACAGTATCCCGATGCCAGGGGAAAAAAGATTGCGCTGTGGGCGCCGACCTTTCGCGGGAATGCGGCACATCCCGTACTGTGTGGTCTGGAAGCGGTGCAGGAAACATCAAAGGCGCTGGAGCCGGAGTGGTACTTTATTATCAAGGTGCATCCGCATATTGATGCTCATGGACGCGTATCGAATTGCAGCATACCTACAGAGGAGCTGCTCTGTGTGGCAGATGTGCTGATTACAGATTATTCTTCTGTGATGTTTGACTATCTGATCTACGAGAAGCCTCTCGTTATGTTTGCGCCGGATCTGAAAGAATATGAGGATGGCAGAGGATTTTATATCGATTATGCTGCTATGCCGTTCCCAATCACAGAAAATGCAGAGCAGTTGATTCGGGAAGTAAAGAATATTCAGGAGAAAACGAAAGAACAGGCAGTGGCGCTTAAAGAGTGGAAAGAATTATATACAGGCGCGTGCGATGGACATTCTTCGCAGCGAATCCTGGATATGGTGGGACTTGGAAAGTAAGATGCTCGTGGAGATATTCTGAGACCTTAGCATTTGCCGACGCAGCGATTCGGAGCAGAGGAGCCCTGCGAAGTTCTCCCCTGCAAGTGACTGATAACTGACTGGCAACGTATAACTATGAATGAAAAACACACGGCGGCATTTTCAGCCGGAACGGAGGAACATATGAATATTGCGATCATTTTTGCAGGAGGAAGCGGCGTGCGCATGGGCGCCGGCGTACCGAAACAGTTTCTGGAAATAAACGGGAAGCCGATTTTGATCCACACACTGCAGCTCTTCCAGGAACATGAGGAAATCGATAAAATATATCTGGCTATGAGCCAGGACTACATCCGCTATACGGAACAGCTTGTTCTGGATTATCGGATCGACAAGATGGCGGCTATCGTTCCGGGCGGAGAAACTGCGCAGGATTCTATTTTCAATGCGCTGAAAAAAGCGCAGGAGGAGAATCCGGGGGATTCCGTTGTTTTGATTCACGATGGGGTGAGACCGTTTGTGGAATACGGAGTCATCAGTGACAATATTGAGAGCGTCGAAAAATACGGAAGTGCGATTACGTCCACACTTTGTTATGAGACGGTTCTGATAAGCAAGGATGGAAAAACAGCGGATGACCTTCCGCTGAGGAAGGAGAGCTATACGGCGCAGGCACCTCAGAGCTTTTATCTGAAGGATATTATCGAAGCGCATGAGGCGATCCGTGCTACGGAAAACAGATATGAAAATATGGTGGACGCCTGTACGATTTACCGTGCGCTGGGGCGCCAGCCGCATATGGTCATCGGCAACCGCGGCAATATAAAGGTAACGACACCGGAGGATGTGTACCTGTCTCTTATACACATCTGACGCTGCCGACGACTTAATAGGTGT
>CAMTFT010000111.1 GCA_947071365.1 uncultured bacterium
CCTATTAAGTCGTCGGCAGCGTCAGATGTGTATAAGAGACAGGTTTATAATAATCGGCGCTTCATATCTGCGGCAAAGCTCCAGCATTTTCGTATCGTTCGGTATCGGATCCTTACGCGATCCCACCGGATTTAAAGAGCTGTTATTGAGTTCCAGCAGCACATGATGCTCCTTCGCCGCCGCTACCAGCTCCTCATAATTTACGGGATAACGGCCATCATCAGGATGTCCGATATATTTACCGCAGGATTTTCTATTGCCTTCACGTACGCTCTCGTGTTTTCCGCCTCGGTTCCCGGCGCAATGCACGGGATATGCATACTTGCAACCACGACGTCCATCCGCTCCAGAAGGCCCTGCCTCATATCCAGCTTTCCATCATAATCCATAATATTTACTTCCGTCCCGAACAACACCTCGATACCAAACATCTGGCGCGGCAGCACTTTCAGATTCTGAAAATAAAATTCATGGCAGGTGCCCGGCATCGTCATAGAGTGTTCTGTAAGCGCCAGCAGCTCCAGTCCCCTGTCAGATGCTGCCTGAGCCATTTCATAAATCGTATTGTAAGCATGTCCGCTGGCAATCGTATGCGCATGGGAATCCAGTACATTTCTCATAAATTCCAGTCTCCTTCCGAAAAACAAAATACAGGCAAAAGCAGAACGCTTCACTACCACGTACCAAAGCGCTCTGCTCTATTATACCGTTAATTTTCAAAAATATCAATGAAGCGTTTTTAAAGTAATTTTGTACCGCTTCCCGCTATCCTGCAAAACCAGCCCTGCCGAAGCAGTCAGCTCCCTTTATTCTGCCGCAGACTCTGCAAACTCCGTGATCACCAGCGATTCATACGGCACTCTGTCCTCCAGCTCTCCCGCATCCTCAAGAATATCCTGCAGCAGCTCAAAGCTCTCCTTCTCAAAAATCAGGTCTTCTTTCCACGTATCCTGCTCATAATATCTCGCTACGATCGTCTGGATCGTCTCGATATCTGTCTCTGCGAACTGCGGTGCGATCGTCTTCGCGATCTCTTCCGGTGTATGGGAATTCACGTAATCCATTCCCTTTTGCAGTGCATTCGTAAATGACTGAACTACCTCGGGGTGCTCCTCCATGTAGCTGGTCTTTGTGCAGTACGCCGTATACGGCACGTACCCGGAATCCGTACCGAGGGACGCAACCACGTAGCCTACACCTTCCTGCTCCAGTGTCGTTGCCCCCGGCTCAAACTCAACGGTATACTCTCCCTGCCCGCCTGAGAACGCAGCGGCCGTCGAACCGAAATCAATGGACTGGTCAATATTCACATCCTTTGACGGGTCGATGCCGTTCTGTCTCAGAATATATTCAAAGACCATCTCCGGCATACCGCCCTTTCTTCCTCCCAGCACATCCTTCCCCTTTATATCTTCCCAGGAAAAGTCCGGCATCTCCTCTCTTGCCACCAGAAAGTTTCCGGCCCGCTGTGTTAACTGGGCAAAATTGACCGGCGCATCTTTGGCCCCACCGCTGTACGTGTAGATGGAGGCTTCCGAGCCCATAAAGCCGATGTCCGCTTCCCCTGAGAGCAGGGCGGTCATTGTCTTATCGGCTCCAAACCCCGTCACCAGCGTCAGATCGATCCCTTCTTCTTCAAAGTATCCCAGCTCTATAGCTGCGTACTGCGGAGCGTAAAAAATGGAATGAGCGACCTCATTCAGCGTGACCTTTTGAAGCTCCTTTTGCTCCTGTTCCTTTGCGCCGGATACACAGGGCAGTGCTCCGGCAACTAAAACTGCAGAAAGTACAAGTGACAGAATTCTTTTTTTCATAAGCTATCTCCTTTTCCTTAACTACAGTAATATATGCAGTTTCCTGCCAGATGTGCCGGATCAGGAAGTATAGCCTCACTCCCAGAGCTTCTGCGGATACAGCCCCTGCTCCTTCAGCGCCCGGATCGCAGATACCACCTGCGGCTTATCCTCCTTGTACGTAACACCGTACCACTTATCCTCGGATTTGAGGACCTGCACGGTCGCCCGTCCCTCCAGAAGCAGCTCATCCACCACAAAGGGGAGGAAGTACTCGCATTTCTGCGGATTCTTTTCCAGATTTTCCTCCAGGAAGATGATAAATCTCACCTTCAGTTCCTCCAGAATACTTGCAGAAAAGCCCCACATATTCATCGATACCGTGCTGCCCTGCGGAATCACATGCCATGTCAGGCCATCATCCTCCGTATATGCAGTCTCTGTGCCTCGCCGCTCAATGTGCGTCCGCTCGTTGATCTTCACGAGATGGCCCTCCGCGTCCGTCACGCAGACACCCCGGGCCACATGTCCGTTTTCTGTCAGCGTATTTTCCAACTGATATCCCACCATCATATAATGGTACTGCTCTCCGTCCTGATTTTCTGACAGGAACTGATACGCCATCTGAAAGGCTTTGCTTCCATAATAATCATCCGCATTGATGACCGCAAAGGGGCCATCCACCGCACCCAGGCAGCTCATGACCGCATGGCCTGTCCCCCAGGGCTTCACCCTGCCCTCCGGTACGGAATATCCCGCCGGAACGTTTGTCAGATCCTGAAAAACGTACGCCGTCTCGATCTGCTTCGCGATCCGATCGCCGATCGCCGCCTTGAAGCTTTCCTCATTTTCCTTCTTAATAATAAATACGACTTTTCGAAAGCCTGCCCGGATCGCATCATAAATGGAAAAATCCATAATAATATTGCCGTACTCATCAATCGGGTCGATCTGTTTCAATCCACCGTAGCGGCTTCCCATTCCTGCCGCCATCACTACCAGAACCGGTTCTTTCATTTTTCTCCACTCCTATCTTTCTGTCATTTTGTAAATACAAATATATCCTTTTCACTTTCCCGTACAGCTTCTCGCATATACCGAACACATCAATTCTAAAACACCATCTGCACCAGCGCCATATAACAGGCCGTCCCCGCCGCTATGGACAGCAGCGTATTGTGCTTCCACTTATGCAGCAGCACGACGAGGAGGACGGAAACTGCTTCCGGTATCCCGTGGGAGCCGCTGATGAAGGACACATTTTTCAGGCAGTACACCACCAGCATCCCCATAATGGCATACGGAAAAACTTCGCCGAGATACAGTACCACCTTCGGCGTATGTTTTCGAAATACGAGAAAGGGCAGGAAACGAATCAGCGCCGTAATCGCTGCAATAACCGCTATCAGCAGCAGAGAATATCCGGTATTCATGATTCCATTCCTCCCTTCAGCCATCTTTTTTCCAGGAACATCGCAGCCGTGATTCCGATCATCGAAGGAATCAAAAAACCGGAGGCTCCAAAAATCAGGCGGCACAGAACGGAGATCACGACACCGGAGACCGCCGGAAGATGCTGCTTCGTCTTTTCCCACTGCTCCACAAATATCACAACGAAAAGCGCCGTCATCGCGAAATCAATTCCGGCGGAATTAAAGGACAGCGCCGCTCCCGCCGCCGCACCGATCACACTTCCCGTTACCCAGTAGCACTGGTTCATCACGGATACGTAAAAATAATACTTCTTTTCATCCACTCCCTGGGGGATCTGCGGTGAGCAGACGAGGGAAAAAGTCTCGTCCGTCAGCGAAAAAATCAGATACGGCTTTTTCCGCCCCGTATCACTGTACCGGTCCAGCATCGTCAGACCGTAAAAAAGATGGCGGATATTCACGAGAACCGTCATCATGGCCGCTGCCATCACCGAGGCTCCCCCCGCCAGAAGATCCACCGCCACATACTGCATGGAACCGGCGTACACGGTCAGGCTCATCAGCGCCGCCCACCACCAGCCGTAACCCTTATCCTGAAGCAGCACGCCAAACCCGATACCCAACACAACATATCCGGCCATGACCGGCAGCGATGAAAGGAAGGCGTATTTTAATGTTTGATTCTTCTGCATTTTTCTTTCCCTTTTCATCACAAAAATTTCTCAAAATTTCAGTGTCTTCAGCAGTTCCTTATCCTCCTGCGACACCCGGTAGGATTCCCTGCATTTCTGAATCGCCTTATTCTGCACCCAACCATCCATGCTCTTTTTTTCAAACAGATGCAGCGTCCTTTCCCGGTACTTTACGAAGCACACCGACAGAGCCCATGCCTGAGCCATCTTGATGTAATAAACCTCCTCATCCGCAGGTTGCAAACTGCCAGACACTTCATATCCATAGGGCGAAGAAAAAATCTCCAACACCCTGTCGATATATTCGTCATTGATGTAGTACTGCATCAGCGCCACCACGGCAAACCGCACGGCAAAGGGCTGCACCTGGAGCTGTTTTGTCCCATTCCCACCGGCCTTCGCAAGCCATCCGGTGGTGTATGTATACCAGAAATCCTGATCCTTCTTCATAAATTTCATACTGGAAACGCTGCAGTCACAGTCCGCCCAGGAAAGGATCTGCATCACCCAGGGATCCAGATGGCGCACCCGCTCCTCCTTTGACATCCTGGCGCTTCCTGCAACGATTCCCTGCAGCATATGTTCCTCCTGCCAAAGCATCCGATCGCCGCACGGGGCAGTCTCCCGACCGCCCTGCTTTAAATCCTGCCCCGGATATTTTTCGGAATACGGCCCGCAAAGTGCTTCCATCTCCTCCAGATATTCCTCCCAGCCGTCCTTTATGATCTTTTTGGCTATCCTGCGGATATCCGGCACCCGCACACCGATGCTCGGCGCCACAGTGCAGTTCGTTATCCTGTCATTAAATTCTTTAAAGCTTACGTCTGCCGACTGAATCAGCAGCTCTCTTGCTTCCATCCGTTTCATCCGTATATCCTCAATTTATTTTTTTCACCATATTCCGATACGCCGCTCCCAGAAGCTCCCGGTAAAGCGGCTCGCATTCCTCATAGCAAAGTCCCGGCCTTGTGGCAAGCAGCTCCATATTTATGTGGAACAACTCAATGCGGATCCCTGTTTCCAGCATACCGTTCCTCAAATAGAAATTTTTTCTTCTCACCCGTTCCCTGAAATTCGGCTGCGTTTCATCAAGCTCCTCAATTTCCAGAAAGAACTGTTTATCCCTGTACAATTCCCGGAGCAGAAAAAGTGCGTCCGACCCCAGACCCTGCCCCTGATATTCCGGTGAAATCGCAAAATAATCAAGAAGCACGATATCCTGTCCTATGGCCGTAATTGCAAGCCCGCACCGTTTTCCATTCTCTCTGAGCACAAGGATCTCCATGGAACCCATGGCGGCCTTGCGTTCGATAAGGGCGAAGGACTTACGCTCCTCCTTCGGAAATGCCTTCTGGTACAGTTCCAGAACGAATACCATATCCAGACTGTTTGCCGTACTCACATCCATAAGATAATCTCCTTTTCTGTCTATAATTCCTTTGGTCGAACCATTGGAAAAAGGACATACCGCCAGTGCTGATGCACTATCCCGGGATGCCCTTCTGCTCTTACGTTTATTTTGTTTATTTTGTTGCGCTTAAATATTCTTCTATATTCTGAACTGCCTCAGCCTCATCAGAGCCATTCGCTGTCACCACAACCGTTTCACCGGATGCAAGACCCAGCGTCATCATACCCATGATGCTCTTGGCATTAACTGACCGTCCCTCTGTTTCCACGTGAATCTCACTTTCATACTGACTGGCCACCTGAACCAATAATGCTACTGGTCTGGCCTCCAGACCGCTTGGGAGCTGAATCGTGATTTCTCTCTTGGTCATAATAGTATTCCTCCTTGTTCTGCCTTAACTCCTCTGCCAACTGGCTAAGCTTTCTCAGCCTGTGATTTACTCCGGATTTGCCCACTGGCGGGTCCAGCATTTCCCCCAGCTCTTTTAACGAAGCATCCGGATGAGCCAGTCTGAGCACGGCGATATCCGCAAGGCCAACTGGCAGCTTCTCCAGTCCTTTTGATACCTGCAGATAACGGATATCCTCCATTTGCCTTACTGCTGCGTTTACCGTTTTGTTGATATTTGCGGTCTCGCAGTTCACCTTGCGATTCACGTTATTCCTCATGTCGCGCACGATCCTGATATTTTCCAGCTCCATCAGGGATATATGCGCCTCCATGATATTCAACATATCAACAATCTGAGCCCCTTCTTTAATATACACAATATAATGCTTTTTACGCTGTACAATTTTGGCATCCGGGCCAAATGTATGGATCAGCGTCTGCAGCTGCAATGCCCGCTCCCGGGATACGCATACGATCTCAAAGTGGTATGACTTCTCGGGATTGCTGATGGAACCTGCGGCGAGAAATGCACCGCGGATAAATGCCCGCCGACAGCACGACTTCTGCACCAGCAGCAGATTGGCCGGTGACACGCACTCGGCTACCTCTCCATCTGCATCCAGCAGCTTCAGCGCATGCAGGATGTTGATAACAGAATCGTGATCTTTTACCAGCACCGTGTATACCCTGTCTCTTATACACATCTCCGAGCCCACGAGACGGAGCTACAT
>CAMTFT010000112.1 GCA_947071365.1 uncultured bacterium
ACCTATTAAGTCGTCGGCAGCGTCAGATGTGTATAAGAGACAGTCCGTATCCAGCAAGGGCGTTGTAACTGCAAAAAAGAAAGGCACTGCAATTATTACGGCGAAAATCGGAAAGAAAAAGTACACATGTAAGATTACCGTAAGAAACCCTCTGACTGCAAAACAGGCTGGAAAAGCTGTGAAAAAATATCTTTCAAAAAAGAATTTCCGATTCTGGCTCTATTCCCCCCAAAAGCAGGGTAAAAACTATATCATCTGGGCCAGCTATACACAAACCGGCGTAAAATCGAAATTTATCGTAAATTCCATTACAGGAAAAACGTGTTCGTACGCACCATATTGGGGAATCAATATGACAGTTGGCTCCCCCGCAAAAGAATATCAGTTCAATGCATACAAATACTTATAAAAAGGCGGACTGCGGCAATCTTAACCAAAGTCCAATGCCTGCGATAACAAAACAGCCGCGCAGAAATTGTTCCTGTGCGGCCGCTTTTTTATATTTCCCTCTCCATATACTTCATGTAATTCGTCACCATCATCGCGATCTTGAACGTCAGCGCATCATCAAACACCCTGATGTCCAGCCCTGTGCTCTTCTGAAGCTTCTCCAGACGGTACACCAATGTATTCCGGTGAATATAAAGCTGCCTTGCCGTCTCCGAAACGTTCAGGCTGTTCTCAAAAAACTTATTGATCGTTGTCAGAGTCTCCTCATCAAAGCTGTCCGGTGTCGCCTCCGCCGTAAAGACCTCCTTCATGAACATCTGACAAAGCGGAACAGGAAGCTGATAGATCAGACGTCCGATACCCAGCGTATTGTACGCAACGATGGAACGCTCCATATAGAAGATCTTGCCGACATCCAGCGCCATCTTCGCTTCCTTATAAGAACGCGACACCTGCGTAATCTCATTCACAATCGTACCGTAAGCGATCTTAACACTGGACATCGCCTCCGTATTCAACATATCCCGGAGCATTTTGGCCGTCTGCTCTACGTACTCGTACTCTTCCTGCTCCCGGAGCTCCTGGACAATAATGATGCTCTTTTCATCTACCGCCGTAATAAAATCTCTCGTCCTGCTGCCGAACAGACCCTTTACGATCTCCATCGCCGTATTGTCTTTTTCGTATTTCGTCTCGATCACGTAGACGATCCTGCGGGCCTCCGCTTCAATATGCAGCTTCCTTGCACGATTGTAAATATCAATGGAAAGCATGTTGTCAAGAAGAAGATTCTGGATATAATTATTCTTATCGAAACGCTCCCGGTACGCAATAATCAGATTCTGGATCTGACTGACCGCCACGCGCCCGAGCATATACGCATCCTCCGACGCACCCCGGGACATCAGAATAAATTCAAGTTTTTTATCATCAAAAACCTTGAAAAAATGGGAATTCTGCACCACCTGGCTGTCCGCCGGGGAGGCAGCAAACTGAAGGATCGCATTGACATCCATACCTTCTGTCGGGATCGTGGACGCCACCTCATTCCCGTCGGTATCTGTCAGGATAAAATCAATTCTTGTAATCGTGTGCAGTTCATCTAACGTATTCTGCAAAATCTGGCTGGAAATCATGTTTTCACGTCCTCTTCTACTCTTTCACTTTGCGCTCCGTAAACAAAAAGGGTATGCTTACGGAATCCTCATCAGTATAAATCTTCCCTAATCATACCCTATTTTTTCAAAAAATACAATTAAAACTTGAACACAGCTACCCCATAAGCCGGAAGATCATACGCAAAGGAATACTCTCTTCCATCGCACTCCTGCTGCACTGCCTTATAAACCACCGGCTGCTCTTTTCCGCTGCCGCCAAATTCCACCGCATCACTGTTCAGAACAAGCCTGTACTGCTTTTTCTTCGGCACGCCGACACGGTAATCCGGCCTTGGCACCGGTGTGAAATTGATCACGAAGAGCAGATTGCTCTTGCCATCCTCAGAGTGACGCACGAAGCTGAAGATACTGCGGAAGCAGTCATCCGCATTGATCCACTCAAATCCCTCCGGACGACAGTCTGCCTGATACATTGCCGGAGTCTTTGCATACAGCATCAAAAGCGCCCGCACGTAATTCTGCATCTGCTGGTGTCTTTCCTCGCCAAGCAGATACCAGTCAAGCTCCCGATCCTCGCTCCACTCCTGGAACTGGGCAAAATCCTGGCCCATGAACAGAAGCTTCTTGCCCGGATGGCCGAACATAAAGGAATAGCCTGCTTTCAGGTTCGCAAATTTGTCGTCATACAGCCCCGGCATTTTATTGATCATAGAGCATTTCAGATGCACGACCTCATCATGGGACAGCACCAGAACGTACCGCTCAGAATACGCATACGTCATGGCAAACGTCATCTTGTTGTGGTTGTACTGACGGAAATACGGATCCAGCTTCATATATTCCAGGAAATCATGCATCCAGCCCATGTTCCACTTCATTGTGAAGCCAAGGCCGTCATCCTCCGGCTTGCCCGTCACCTTCGGCCATGCGGTAGACTCCTCCGCGATCATCATAAGTCCCGGATATCTTCCCACCATCAAGCTGTTCAGATGCTTGAAGAATTCGATTGCCTCCAGGTTTTTATTTCCGCCGTATTTATTTGCCACCCACTGACCATCGCTCTTGCCGTAATCGAGATAGAGCATGGACGCTACCGCATCGACTCTCAATCCGTCTACATGGAACTGCTCAACCCAGTAGATCGCGTTACCGATCAGGAAATTCTTTACTTCATTTTTGCCGTAATCAAAGATCTTGGTGCCCCAGTCCGGATGCTCCCCCTTGCGCGGATCAGCATATTCATACAGGCACGTACCGTCAAAATCAGCCAGCCCCTGCTCATCCCGCGGAAAATGCGCCGGCACCCAGTCAAGAATGACGCCGATCTTATGCCTGTGCAGGTAATTTACAAAGTAAGCAAAATCCTCCGGTGTTCCATAGCGGGAAGTCGGCGCGTAATAGCCCGTTACCTGATAGCCCCAGGAACCGTCAAAAGGATGCTCTGCAATACCGATCAGCTCTACATGGGTATATCCCATCTCCTTTACATACTCAGTAAGAGACTGCGCCAGCTCACGGTAATTATAGTATCCGGCCTCATTTTCTCCGTGCGGATGCTTTTTCCAGCTTCCGGGGTGTACCTCATAAATGGACACCGGGCTTCTGTCCTGATCGAAGGTCTGGCGTTTCTCCATCCAGGCAGAATCAGACCATCTGATTTTTGATATATCAGCAACTTTTGATGCCGTACCCGGCCGGAATTCCGCATGATTTGCAAACGGATCGGCCTTATAGATCTTCCTGCCGTCCGGAGTAATGATCAGGAATTTGTAAAGCTCTCCGACACCGACTCCCGGAACAAATACCACATAGATTCCCAGCGGATCAAGGCGCTCCATCGGATGGCTCTGCTCGTCCCAGCCATTAAACGTACCGATCAGATAGACCTCCTTCGCATTCGGCGCCCAAACAGCAAAATGCGTGCCCTTCTTTCCTGCCCGTTCCGTAGGATGCGCCCCGAGCTTCTTAAAAATCTCATAATGAGTACCTGTTCCGAACAGATACTGGTCAAGCTCCGTGATAAACGCCTCATCCTTTTTCTTTGCCGCAGTCTTCGATGGCTGTGTCTTCTTTCTTCCTGCGGTCTTTGATGACTGTGTTTTCGTTTTTGCCGCAGCCTTTACCGGCTGTGTTCCTTTTTCTTCTGCTGCCTGCTCCGGCTGTGATTTTTTTGTTCTACCTGGCATACGTATCTTCTCCTTAATTTGAAAACCTTTTCCCGGACAGCGCTGCGGCACTATATCTTCCCTGCTCCAAAGCTGCCCCATTTATATAATTAACAATACCCACTGTTATCTGCCTGTTGGGTATTCAGCAAGAACTACATCTGTTTCATTTTCCCGTATCTATCCAATGCTCAGTATCATAAAATTATGACAAGCCGGTTCAGTGCTTCAAGAGCAACAGCGCACATCCGCCTGCCGCAAGCGTCATATTCACCCTGCCGTTGTCGGAGTGAAGCTCTTCTTCCGTCTCAAGATCAATAATCTTCTGCGCTCCCACCGGAAGCGGGACAGACATGTACGCGTCATTTTCATCATTATTCGCCAGCACCAGAACGCTTTCCTGATCTCCCAGCCTTGCATACGCATACTGTCTCGTAGTCAGCAGCAGTTCACGGTAACGGCCCTCGCCAATCACCGGATGCTCCTTTCTGCACCTTCCAAGAAAGGCCAGGTAATCTGGAAGCCACGGCACCGGCGGATTTTCCTGCATTTCCTCAAGCTTTATCTGCGGACGGAGCGCCGGGTCTCCGCCGTTCGCCTTTTTCCCCTCGATTCCCCACTCTGAGCCGTAATAAATCGACGGATCTCCAGGGAGTGTGTAGAGCAGCGTGTAAACGGATTTTAAATGGCGCTTATCATTCAGCTTTGAAATAATACGGTCCACATCATGATTATCCACGAAGGAATATAAAATCCTTCCTCTGTAGATACCGCCATTCTCGTCAAACTGGCGGCGGATCGTATGTGCGATCTCAAAATAATTATGGTCGTTGTGCCCGGAATACAATCCCTTGTGCAGCTCATAATTCGTAACAGAATGCAGCATTTCCTGATTGGCCCATCTCGCATAGTCGCCATGGATCACTTCTCCCATAAGCCAGAAATCCGGCTTTTCATTCGATGTCATCCAGCGCATTTCCTTCATAAAATCAAAATCAAGGCAGTCTGCGCAGTCCAGACGGATACCATCAATATCAAATTCGTGGATCCAGAAACGGATCACTTCAAACAGATAATCCTTTACCTCCCGATTCTGCAGGTTCAGATTCACAAGCTCAAAGCAATTCCGCCACGCTTCGTACCCAAAACCGTCATTATACGGATTGTTCCAGCCAAAATTAATGCCCTTATACCAGCCACAGTACCGGGAGCTTTCTCTGTTCTGCTGAATATCCCGGAATGCAAAAAATTCCCTGCCTGTGTGGTTGAACACGCCATCCACCACGATCTTCATTCCCAGCTCGTGGGCCTGCTGTACAAACTCCTTAAAATCTTCATTATCGCCGAGCCTGCGATCCACAAGCTTATAATCCTTCGTATCGTATCCGTGTGTCGTTGACTCAAACAAAGGCCCGATATAAATCGCGTCACACGCAAGCTCTTTGATATGCGGAAGCCATTTTTTCAGTTCGTCGAACCGATGCACAATTCCTTCTTCTCTATTTTCAAAAGGTGCGCCGCTCATGCCGAGCGGATACATATGATAAAAAACTGCGTTGTTATACCAGGTGCTCATGTCAGTCTCCTTATTGTGTCATATTTTTATACCTTATAGAAGTGGGGAGGTATGGCTCCCTCTACTTTGCAAGCCGTGCAACCTCGAAAGCTCCGCTTTCTCGGTCACGGGCTGGCGCCCTATCTTTCCCCTCTACTCTACAAGCCGTGCAACCTCAAAAAGCTTCGCTTTTCTCGGTCACGGGCTGGCGCCCTATCATACATCGTAGACATACACTGGCTCGTGAGCAAGCTCCCAGCCAGTGCATGCCTACGATGTATGGCACGGCTTGTAGCTTACGTGAATATCCCATACATAAACTGGTTCACCAGGGAGATGATCTTTTCTTCCCCGATCTTCTCATGGTGATCCGGATCCATTTCACAATGCAGCAGCAGATAATGATTGATCGTTCCGATAAATCCAATCGCAAACTGCCGCTGTCTGCCGTTCATATTTCCAAGCTGTGCGGACGCACGGTCAAATACCTCCACCACCGTCTCATAGAACTGCGTCACATACGGCTTTACCGCCTGATACGCTTCGTTCTCCCTTGCAGAGTAGAACAGGGCCATCATCAACATATAGAATTCCCTGTCTTTCTCAAAAAAATCAAAATAAGATCTCGCCATGCGGTACAGTGATGACCGAATATCCTGATTTTCTTCAAAAGCCTCTTTGAAAAAAACGCGTGATTCCTCAAACTTTGTTTCCAGAAGCGTCTTTAAAAGCCCCATCTTACTGCCAAAATAATAATACAGCGTAGGCTTCGTAATGCCTGCCCGGTCAACGATCTCCTGTACGCCAACCGCATCATATCCCTTTGCATAGAACAATTCTTTTGCACATTCCATAATACGCATGCGGTTCTCCATGGCGACTCCTTTCCGTACAGCTCTCATATTCTGTAAAATTATTATACCGTTCGGTATATAGATTGTCAATCATGAAATCTTACCTGTGATATATTATTCTCACTCAATACTTTTTTATATTCTTACAAATTTTAATTGACAAGTGCTTTTTATTATATATAATAAGAGATATAGTTACACCTGCTTCTATCAGGCTGCTATGAATATTCTGACCCTGTCTCTTATACACATCTGACGCTGCCGACGACTTAATAGGTGTA
>CAMTFT010000113.1 GCA_947071365.1 uncultured bacterium
TACACCTATTAAGTCGTCGGCAGCGTCAGATGTGTATAAGAGACAGCATTACCCCCTCCGATTATCTCGTCAAGAATTCCTCCGACTATGTCACCCTTGGCGATTTAAACGGACTCGAGGTAGAACAGTATACATACGACATCACGGATGATATGGTTCAGGAACGGATTCAGAGTGAGTTGGAGATTGCCAGCGAAGAAGTAGAAGTAGAGCGCGCTGCCGCCGAGGGTGATATTGTTTACGCTGACGTTACCTCCACCGTTCACGGCGAACCGGATTCTACTTATACAGAAAGCACCTACATGACACTCGGCGATGAAGAGTACAGCGCTGATTTTGACAAAGAGCTGACGGGCGCATCCGTCGGTGACACACTGAAGTTCAGTTGTTCCTTTGACAACGACGCCTGGATGGAGGAATGGGCAAATAAGAGCGTTGATTTTGAAGTAACCATCACCAGCGTATGCGAGATAAACACTCCGGAATACAATGAGGAGTACGTCACAGAAAACACTGATTTTTCCAGCCAGAGTGAGTTTGAGGATTACATCCGCGAGCTGCTGACTGACGAATACGAGGAATCCGCATACAGTGATACGATTGAAGCTCTTTTCCAGGCTGCTATCGAGGGATCACAGTTCTCCGGTTACCCGGAAGAGCTTTACGATACATGCAAGGAAGACGTCCTGTCCGTTTACAGCGCTTTCCTGGGTACTACAGAGGAAGACGCTATTTATGAAGCTTTCGATCTCTCCCCGGAGGATGTTGACACGGAAGTTCTCTCCACGATCAACCGCCGTCTGCTTGTCAGCGCGATCTGCGAAGCAAACGAAATCGAGGTAACGGAGGAAGCGTACAAAGAATTTGTGAACGATTACGCCGCCACATACGGTTACGACAGCGCCGTGCAGTTTGAGACAGATTATACCCGCGACAGTCTCGTATGGTCCTTATTTGAAAATGAGGCTGCTGCGATCCTGTACGACAACGCCAAGATCACTCTCGTTCCGTATGAGGAATCTCTAGTAGCTGACGATGAGACTTTAGCTGATGAAGACGTGGCGGACGCGGATAATGCAGCCGGCGAAGATACAATGGATATGGATGACGCAGCCGACGAAGATACGATGGACGCGGATGACGCAGCCGATGAAGATACGATGGATATGGATGACGCAGCCGATGAAGTTGCACAGGATGCAGACAGCGAATCCGAGACGGAAACCGATGGTGCCACAGAATTATCCACAGAAAACTAGATGTCCAAAACAGTCGGGTAATTAACTGAATTTTCTTTCATTTTACTTGACAGCACTTTAGATTGTGCTATAATGAAACTGCACCAGATTGCTTGGTTTGAATATTTCACTAACTGTTATAGATTATGAAATAAACACCTTCGTGGTCTATGATAGTTAGTGAAATTTTCGTGACAGGTATTTGTGGAATTTAGTTAGGAGGTACCAACAATGAATAAGGGTACAGTAAAGTGGTTTAATGCAGAAAAAGGCTATGGTTTCATTACTGGAGAAAACGGTTCTGATGTGTTCGTTCATTTTTCTGCAATCCAGGGCGAAGGTTTCAAGACCCTTGAAGAAGGACAGGCAGTTTCTTATGATTTGACAGAAGGTGCTCGCGGAATGCAGGCAGCCAATGTAGTGAAACTTTAAGAATATGAATGTCTGAAGCGGAGTATCCGAGTGATACTCCGCTTCTTTAATTTCTGGTGAAAGTAATGAGAATATTGTGCTAAGTACTCTGAATATATGATGCATGGTATCTGACCACTGCCATATTTTATTGCTTCAGATAAGCTTCTATCGTCTTCTGCAGCACCTTCAGCGAACTTTCTATATCGCTGTCTTCCTCCAGCATCTTGTTTATCATATTTTCGGAAAGACTCAGCGCCTGTTCGTACTTTTTGAACTTCGGCACGATCTTCCCCTCTTCCAGAATGCGGCTCAAAAGCTGCGAATCGATTACCTTCTCGCCATCTTCCATGTCCGCCTGCAAAATGGCCTCCGCCTCGTCCGAAGACGTAACGGATTTCAGAACGGATGCGCCCTGGGAATAGCGGAAAATATCCATCTGAATCTCCTCGTCATACGTCAGCAGCTTCAAAAATTCCCAGGCAAGCTCCTCATGTTCCGTCATTTTATTAATTCCCATCAGGAGCGTGTCCATCTCTGAGAGATTGCCGCCCTGGGGCCCCGCCGGAAACGTAACACAGTCCCAGCGGAAATTCCGGTATTTTTTGATCTTATACGGATACGTCTTGTACGTCCTGTATTCCGCAAAGGTCAGAGGCATAAAAGCGACATTGCCCGCATTGAAATCCTCCATCGTCACCTGACGACCCTCATACAGGTCATTGATCTTACTGATAAAGCGGAACGCCTCCTTCATGCCGGGATTCGTGAAATCACAG
Organism: uncultured bacterium; assembly: GCA_947071365.1. GTDB lineage: Bacteria > Bacillota > Clostridia > Lachnospirales > Lachnospiraceae > Choladousia. The sequence goes on from CAMTFT010000113.1 coordinate 2,429, forward strand.
CTCTTCCCGTCCGCGGCAAAGGGAGTCACACCATTGGAATACGCAGCGTCCAGCCACCCGTAATTGTACGTGCCGAACTGATCCAGTTTTCCGTCACCGTCCGCATCCTTCGTCACCGCCTCGCAGATCTCATAAAGCTCCTCCCATGTCCAGTCCTGATCCGGAATCGTCAGTCCCTCCCTGTTCAGAAGTGTCTTATTTACGAAAATCAGCGTCGGCACCGCCTCATACGGCAGCGCATACTGGCTTCCCAGATACGTCCCGGATTCCAGCGCGGTAGAATAGAACTTCTCCTCCTGAAAATCCTTATCTTTTTCCATCTGCTCATTCAGATTTTTCATTACGCCCATGGAGCATAACTGGTTAAAATCACTGGACAGCACCATGAACACATCCGGCGCTTCTCCCTCCAGCAGCTTTCTGGAAAACCACTCGGAATAATCCTCTTTCAGCACTCCGCTGTAATAATGAATCTTAACACCGGGATGCTCTTCCTCAAAACGCTTCACCGCCTTGTCGATGATCACAAAGCTGGTGGCGCTCTCCACATCCCAGTTGCTCCCGGTAAACATACCGAATTCCAGCACGGTCTCATTATTCATCCGGCTGCGTGACAGCGCCAGAAAAGCTGCTGTTATTACCGCCGCTATCACGATAAGCCCTGCGATCAGCAGTATCCGTTTCTTCTTTTTCATATCCATTATCCCTCCGGATTTTTCCGTGCCACATTCGTCTGAACCGCCCAGATCGCCAGTTGCGTGCGGTCACGCAGATCCAGCTTGTTCAATATAGCGCTCAGGTAATTGCGGACCGTTCCCTCTGACAGGCTCAGCTTTTCCGCGATCTCCTTGTTGGCGGCTCCCTGTTCCACCTGGCGGATGATCTTCCACTCTGTCTTCGTCAGTTCCTCCACGCCCTTCGTTCCGACAGAAATCGTATAATCTGCCTGCGCCATCTGAGAAAAAAGACGCAGAACCTTTGTGGCAATATCCGGGTTAATCATGGCCCTGCCGTTATAGACCGTCACGATGGCATTTTCCAGCTCGTCCATGGAAACTCCCTTCAAAAGATAGCCGCTGGCTCCGAACTTCAATGCGTTATATACGAATTCATCGTCGTCAAACGTCGTAAGAATAATGATCTTGATATCCGAATAATTTTCTTTTATGATCTTCGTACACTGCACGCCGTCCATTTTCGGCATTCGAATATCCATCAAAATGACATCCGGACGGTTTTTGCGCACACAGCGAATGACCTCCTGCCCGTTCGCCGCAATGTCCGTCACTTCGATTCCCGCCTTGCTCTCCAGAACGATCTGAAGACTCTGGCGAATTAATTCCTGGTCATCTGCAATCAATACTTTAATCATACGTTTCACCCCATCTGATTGGTATTCTGGCGTCTATCACAAATCCATTGCTTCCGTCAAAAGTTACCTTGCCGCCCAGCATACCGATGCGCTCCTTGATATGCCGCGTTCCAAAACCGCTCTTGATATTTTCGCAGCCCGTTCCGTTGTCACGAATCTGCAGCAGAATATCCGACTGCTCTTTTTTTATGACGATCCATATCTTATCCGCTTTTCCGTGCCGGATGGCATTCGTGATGCCCTCCTGGATCACGCGGTAAATGGCCATCTCTTCATCCTCATCAAATTTCAGATTGGACACTTCACTGGCAAAATAGATCTTCTGCTCCGAGGCCGACGTCATATCCGAAATCATTTTCTGGATCGCAAATTCCAGGCTGAAGCGCTCCAGCGCATCCGGCCGCAGCTCATTGACCGAACGGCGCACCTCTTTGATCCCCTCTCTCGTTACGTTTGATATGACTTCCAACTGCTCCTTCGTCTTCTCCGGCGCGATGTCGATCAACGCGATGCAGGCATCAAGGCCGGCTGAAATGCCCGTCAGCACATGGCCGATCGAGTCGTGGATCTCCCGGGCAAGACGGTTCCTCTCCCTTGTCTCCGTAACCTTTTCCGTCATGGATGCATACTCATGCAGCTGCTCGTTTGCCTGCTCAAGCTGGGCATACAGCGTATTCACTTCGTCGATCGTGTTTTTCTGCTCCGTAATAACGTGCATACAACAGCTTACAAAAAGGATGATATTCAGCGATTCCAGTATTCGGTAAAGCCCGAACAGATACTGCTGCGTACCGGAATTATAATAATGAATATACGCATCGATCGAATAAAAATGGTAATTCACGTTCAGCATCTCATTATCCGCCAGCAAAAAGCTGATGATGGCCAGGATAATAAAGAAAAACCTTCCCTTACCACTCTTCAAATTAAAAATAATATTTGCGAACACAAGAAGCAGGATTCCATTATAATTGAAATTCTGCAGAAACAGAATTCCAAAAATAGCTACCATATCACACGCAAGGCTCGTGATAATGACCCTGTTATTCTCCGGAAGCACGAACTCCCGTATCACAAAAGAAACCACCAGGACAAGCAGAAGCAGCGCGCACTGCCAGATCTTGTCGAAGGGCCGCCATGGAATCGCCACAACTCCGTCAAGAAATTTCCGGGCATCATAATTATATAAGATCGTTCTCGTTGTCACATAGATAAAAATACTGATGAACATGACCACGATGACATTGATTGCCAGAAGTCCGACCTGAAAAGTCAGCATCCGTTTCTGTTTCTTTTTCTTCATACCATCACCTACTGCCAGCCATTGATCTCAAACTCAGACAAATTCTCACTGGTGATTATCACCGGTTCAATGCTGATATACGGCTCCACCTCTTCTCCATCCAGATAACGGTAAGCCTCCTCTGCCGCCCTCTGGGCGATCCCCTTCGGGCTCTGCATACTCGTTCCCGTCACATACCCGATATCCAGCATGGCTTTGAAGTCGGGAGAACCATCTATTCCGTAAATCAAAACGCCCTCTTCGCTGTGATGCTGCTGCAGCGCCGCCAGCGCCCCCAGCGCAGTCGGGTCATTTCCTCCCAGCACAACGTCAAAGGGAATGTTCTTTTCCAGAAAGGCACTTGTGACCTTGGCGCCCACCTCCAGTTCTCCGGCAGCGGCCTCCTGATGCACCACCTCATACTCCTCATGACCCTCGATCGTATCCAGAAATCCCTGCACCCGGTACGTGATCGACATCTGAATCGGATTGTCCAGAACCAGTATCTTCGCCGAAGGCACCCGCTGCATCATATCCTCCGCACAGACGACTCCGGCCTGATAATTGTCCGTCTCCACCGTAGTCACCACGTATTCCGTGTCCTTTACGATCGTATCAATGTTGAACACCGGCACCCCGGCCTCCTGACACGCGATCAGCGCCGGCTTCACCTCTTCCCAGTCCACAGGATTCAAAAACAAAACCTCAATGCCCTCATCGATCATTTCAAGGATCTGATCATTCTGCTTGTCCTGATCCTGCTGCGGATCCCTCGATATCAGAATATCTCCGTTACCTTCTACAACCTCACTGAGCGCCTCATGCACCACATCAAAATACGGGTTATTCCTGGTCATATATGTAGCCCCGAAAATCCTTGGATAGTGATAGTCCTTTCCGCCAGACACCCTCCCGCAGCCGGACACCCCCAGCGCCGCAGATCCCATAAGAAAAAGAGACAGCACGCGAATGCCCCATCGGTATTTTCCTGTACAAAAATCTGCATCCATTTTATACCCTCCCTGCCCATATATGCCGTTCCGTTCTATATCCAAAACTTTTACAGACAGTATACCACATAAAAGGAGATACAGCAAAGACCGTATCTCCAAACATAATTATTTATTCTTATTCCGCCACCAAGTTTCGAACCTACTGCCATATAGACAAGCCTGCCAATCCACAGCAGGGAAGAACCTGACAGGGCGGATCTGTGACTATAGCGAGTCGTGCAAATGGTTTGGTCACAGAATATCGGAAAAACCGTAAAATTTCTGCGTTCCAGCAGAAATTTTAGCAGGCACTGTTCGAAAAAATGTGCATCAGGCACATTT
>CAMTFT010000114.1 GCA_947071365.1 uncultured bacterium
CTATTAAGTCGTCGGCAGCGTCAGATGTGTATAAGAGACAGATTATGAACAAAAGATTTATTGCCGTGGCATCGGCACTGCTGATGGCGGGCATGTTGTCAGCTTCTGTCTGTGCGGCGGATACGGAAGAACGTATTACACTGACTGATATGGCCGGGAAGGAGATCACTCTGGAGGAGCCGGTATCAAGAATCGTGGCTCTGACCACATCGGACTGCGAGATCCTGTATGCACTTGGCGGGCAGGATGCACTGGTAGGGCGCGGAGAATACTGTGACTGGCCGGAGGAGGTTCTGGAAGTGCCGTCTGTCCAGTCGGGAGCAGATACGAATATCGAACAGATCATCGCCCTGGAGCCGCAGGTGGTGCTGATGAGCTACATGGCGCAGACGGATGAGCAGATTAAAGCGCTTGAGGATGCCGGGATACAGGTCGTGGTCAGTGACGCACAGGATATAGAGGGCGTTTACACGGCAATCACAATGATCGGAGAGCTGATGGGAAAATCAGATGAGGCTTCTGAGGTGGTAAAGGGTATGCAGGATACCTTCCAGGAGATCGAGGAGAAGGCGACAGGAGACGGAACACAGAGTATCTACTTCGAAGTGTCTCCGCTTGAGTGGGGGCTCTGGGCTGCCGGCAATCACACTTTTATGAATGAGATTACGGAGATGCTGCATCTGAAAAATACTTTTGATGATGTGGACGGCTGGGCTGAGATATCAGAGGAGCAGGTCATCGAGCGAGCACCGGATTATATCGTGACGATCACCATGTATTCCGGTGAGGGGGATACGCCGGAAGCAGAGATTACGAAACGTGCAGGCTGGGAGGATATCCCGGCGGTTGCGAATCAGAAGATCCTGAATCTTCCGAACAACGAGCTGTCACGTCCGGGCCCCCGCCTGGCGGACGGAGCAAAGCTGCTGTATGATTTTGTTTACGGAGAATGATTTTGAGGGTACAGAAAAGACCGGAGGGCTTCTGCTTATGGGAGTACCTCCTTTTTACCATTATTACAGTATTAACGATGTTGTTGTGTATCTGTGTCGGCAGTGTAAATATTCCGCTGCGGGAAACTGCGGATGTGCTGTGGAGACAGTTATTGGGCAGGGCACAGAACAACACAATGGCATCAAATATTATCCTGCCGGTCCGGCTGCCGCGGGTGCTGTGCGTGGCTTTCGTGGGTGCGTCGCTGTCGGTCGGCGGAGCCGCGATGCAGGGCCTTTTGAAAAATCCTCTGGCGGACGGATCAACGCTGGGCGTGTCATCGGGCGCGTCGCTGGGTGCGATTCTGGCGATTGCATTTGGCATTACGATTCCGGGCGTACCATTCGCAGGGACGATGGTGATGGCAGTGGCGGCAGCATTTCTGTCGCTGCTGTTGATCCTGTCGATCGCGTACCGGCTTGATTCCTCACTGTCAACGAATACGATCATCCTGATCGGGGTGATTTTTTCCATGTTTGTCAGCAGCCTGTCGAATCTTGTGATCACTTTCGCCGGAGAAAAGGTCAGAACGATCACGTTCTGGACAATGGGCTCATTGCAGGGGAGCAGCTACGGGAATGCGGCGGTCATGGGCGTGACCTTTGCGGTCTGCGGTCTGATTCTGCTGGGGTGTGCGACGGAGCTCAATGCGTTTGCGGTCGGGGAGGAGAATGCGCGGACGATCGGCGTCAATGTGCGCAGGATGAAACTGACGGTTCTGGCTTGTGTCAGCATCCTGATCGGCGTATCTGTCTCGATCGGCGGGAGTATCGCGTTTGTCGGCCTTGTGACGCCGCATATTCTGCGGGGGATCACGGGGCCGAATCACAGGAGGCTTCTCCCGGCATCGGCGTACGGCGGCGCTGTATTTCTGCTGCTCTCAGATCTGACGGCGCGGACTATTCTGTGTCCGCGGGAGCTGCCGCTGGGTGTCGTGACGTCTCTCGTTGGAACTGTAGTGTTTGTCGTGATATTTTTTCGGATGAGAAAGGGGAATCGGTAATGCTTGAGGTACGCCAGCTCTCAGTAAAATACGGGAATAAGACCATTGTGGATGAGGTCAGCTTTTCTGTGGAGGAAGGGCAGTGGCTGATGATTATCGGCCCGAACGGAGCAGGGAAGACGACGATCATAAGCGCGATATCTCAGGGGGCCCCGTATCAGGGAGAGATCTTTTTTGAAGGAAAAAATATCCGCCGCTGCAAGAGCCGCGATCTCGCAAAAATGTTCGGTGTTCTGACACAGAACCATTACGTGGGATACGGGTTTACCGTCGAGGAAGTGATTCGTTTGGGGACGTATGCGCACTTAAAAGGCTTTTTATTTGGCGGGGCGGACGGAAACGATGACAGGGTGAAGCTTGCCGCCGCGCGGACGGGAATGGAGCCGTATCTGCACCAGTCTGTGCTGACGCTCTCCGGCGGGGAGCTGCAGAGGACATTCCTCGCGCAGCTTTTTGCGCAGGCTCCGAAGATGCTGATTCTTGATGAGCCGACGAACCACCTGGATCTCGTGTACCAGAAGCAGGTATTCGGACTGGTGAAAAACTGGATCGACGAGACACACGGGGCGGTGGTGTCGGTGGTGCATGACCTGAGCCTTGCGAAGAAATACGGCACGCACGGGATTTTGATGAACCATGGAAAAATTGCCGCGGCCGGGACGATAGAGGAAGTGACGGTTCCGGAGAGGCTTGACCGGATCTATGAGATGGATGTGTACGGCTGGATGCGGGAGATGTACGGACAGTGGAACTGAGGCTGTCCGGTTAGCCAGCTAGCGTGTGAAAAGAAGTTGCGGAAAGAAACAGTAAAAAGAAGATGCGGGAGGAAACGATGGACAGGATACAGGAGCAGATCATACTGCCAAACGGGGATGTGGCGGAGCGCCGCATTACAGATCTGATCGTGCGGTTTGCAGGGCCGCGCCGGGTGCTCGGCACGAGCAGGCTGAACGGCGGATACCGGGAGGATCTTGGGGCGGTGTTTAACCATTGCGACATGCAGCCGGAGTCCGGCAGATGCGTTATGCGTGCCCCTACCTATCGGGAGCATCTGGCCCTTGCAGCGCGGGACGCAGGTCTGGATCCCGCGCGGGTAAGCGGTCTGTCCACTGCGCTGGATATGAAGTATATGCAGATGGCACAGCGCAGCCGGAGAGGCGTGCAGGTGACGGCGCTTGTGACAGGCGGGATCCTGCACAACGGACGCAGGGCCGGCGATCCTGCAACTATGTGGGAGGAGCATGAGAAATTCTATCTCGCCAGGGAAGATGGTGTGGAATCATTCCCGGAATCCGGTACGGTCAATATCATCCTGCATCTTACTGCGGATATGACAGAGAATGCCATGGTTACAGCCGTCATGGTGGCCGCTGAGGCGAAGGCTGCGGCGATTCAGGAGGAACAGCTTTTAAGCTGCTATGGCGATGGCCTCGCCACGGGCTCCGGCACGGATGGCGTGATCGTGATAGCGGATGCAACGTCGCCGGTTTTGTTCACGCAGACAGGTACGGATACGGTTGCCGGGGAGTGCATTGCGCAGGCAGTGAAGGAGGCAGTCAGGAATTCTCTGATTTTGAACTGTAAGACGGAGGGAAAGGCTTCGGGCTGCACCACCTCTGTAACCGGAAGCTGTTAAGTGTGAGGATGACAACGAAAAACAGAATGGGAGTAGAAAAGTTGAATCGTAATACAGACAAAGTACCAACGCATATCAGAGTGCGTGGGGCAAGAGTACATAATCTGAAGAATGTTGATGTGGATATCCCGCTGAATAAAATCGTCGGGATAGCGGGAGTATCCGGTTCAGGGAAATCTTCTCTGGCACTGGGGATTCTATACGCAGAGGGTTCCAGACGGTATTTGGAGGCTCTTTCCACGTATACGAGACGGCGCATGACGCAGGCAGAAAAGGCACAGGTGGATGAGGTGCTGTATGTCCCCGCTGCTCTCGCGCTCCGGCAGCGTCCCGGTATTCCCGGAATACGCAGTACCTTCGGCACGGGAACGGAGCTTTTGAACAGTCTGCGCCTGATGTATTCGAGGCTGGCAGAACATCGCTGTCCGAATGGACACTATGTAAAGCCATCCCTGAATGTGGCGGCAGGATTGGAGCTTGTCTGCCCGGAGTGCGGCGAGCATTTTTTTGCGCCGGGTGCGGAAGAGCTGGCATTTAACAGCCAGGGGGCGTGCAGGCGCTGCGATGGAACAGGAATCGTCCGGACAGTGGATGAATCGACGCTTGTACCGGATGAATCCCTTTCCATTGACGAGGGCGCTGTCGCTCCATGGCAGACACTGATGTGGTCCCTTATGAAAGATATTGCCCGTGAAATGGGAGTTCGGACAGATGTTCCGTTTAAGGAACTGACAGAAAAAGAGCGGGATATCGTATTCCACGGGCCTGCGGTCAAGAAAAATATCATTTACCAGAACAAGACCAGCGGCGCGGCGGGAGATATGGATTTTACTTATTTCAATGCGACTTATACCGTGGAAAATGCGCTGTCTAAAGTGAAGGATGAAAAAGGGATGAAGCGGGTAGAAAAGTTCTTAAGGCAGGGTGTCTGTCCAGACTGCGGCGGAACCAGGCTTTCAGAGGCTGCCCGTGCGCCAAGGCTTCGCGGAATTTCCCTTGCCGAAGCGTGTACTATGACGCTTTCTGAATTATCAGCGTGGGTGGAAGGCGTACCGGATTCCCTGCCTGAGGAAATGCGGCCCATGGCAGTCAGTATCTGTGAATCCTTTCAGAGTGCTGCAAAACGGCTGACAGACCTGGGCCTTTCTTATCTCACCCTGGACCGTGCGGCCTCCACACTGTCTACAGGGGAGCGGCAGAGAATGCAGCTTGCAAGGGCGGTCAGAAACCGCACCACAGGTGTGCTGTATGTGCTTGACGAGCCCTCTATCGGTCTGCACCCCTCCAATATGGAAGGGCTGACAGGGGTGATGCATGATCTCCAGCAGGATGGCAATACGGTCATTCTGGTGGATCATGATACCCATGTGCTTTCCGAAGCAGACTGGCTCATAGAGCTTGGGCCGGGGGCCGGTGCGGGCGGAGGTACGATCATCGCCCAGGGAAAACTTGACGATGTTGCGAACAATCCCGATTCCCGGATTGGCGGATTCCTCACCGGAAAATCAGTTATTAATGTGGGGAGACACATTCCTTCGGAGCAGATGTTTGACTATGGAACGATCCATTTGTCTACTTCCGAAATCCATACGGTAAAACCATTGGAAGTGGACTTCCCGAAAGGACGGCTGATTGCCGTGACAGGGGTTTCCGGTTCCGGAAAGACGACAATGATTCTGGAAAGCCTGATCCCTGCGCTTGAGGCGTTTATCAAAGAAGAAAAACTTCCGGAGCATGTGCGCTTCATTTCGGCAGATGGCATCCGTCAAATCAAGCTGATCGATGCAACGCCGATCGGTGTGAATGTCCGTTCTACGGTGGCGACATATGCCGATGTGCATGATGAGCTCCGCAAAATATACGCGAGAACACCTGATGCAAAGGAAAAGGGATATAAGGCGGGAGATTTTTCTTACAACACGGGGAAACTTCGCTGCCCGGTCTGCGACGGGACAGGCTCTATCAGCCTGGATGTGCAGTTTTTACCGGATGTTGAGATTACCTGCCCGGACTGCGGCGGTTCAAGGTATGCGAAGGAAGCAGGATTGATCCGTCGGATCTCAAAGAAGAAAAATGTCACATACACACTTCCTGAGCTGATGGCTATGAGTATTGATGAGGCTTTATCGGCCTGTGCGGATCTTCCGAATGTAGAACGGAAACTCCAGGTGCTGCATGACCTCGGTCTTGGATATCTTACACTGGGGGAGGCGACACCGAGTCTGTCCGGCGGGGAGGCTCAAAGACTGAAACTGGCCAGTGAGATGGGAAAGGGACAGTCAGATTCCGTATTTGTCTTTGATGAACCGACCATTGGCTTGCATCCGCTGGATGTGGAGACGCTCTTGCAGGTATTTCAGAGACTGATTGAAAATGGAGCGACTGTCATTGTGATCGAACATGATCTGGATGTGATCCGTAATGCGGATTATGTGATCGATATGGGACCGGGAGGCGGTATCCAGGGCGGAAGGATCATTGCAGAGGGGACACCTTCTGAGATATGCGATGACAGGGATAGCCTGACAGGAAAATATCTGAAGACATGGCTTTCCTGAAAATGGGAGGCTGTGCGGCGCTGGCAGAACAATAGAAAGCCTGCTGGGAGATGCACTTCAGAACCGGCTTAATGAGAAAAAATTCCGGACATTTACCAACTATAACCGGTCTTTACAACTGCCATCAATGAAGAATGGTTTATGGTCTGTCTCTTATACACATCTCCGAGCCCACGAGACGGAGCTACATCT
>CAMTFT010000115.1 GCA_947071365.1 uncultured bacterium
CACCTATTAAGTCGTCGGCAGCGTCAGATGTGTATAAGAGACAGGGCTGAGCCTGAGATCTCAGATATGGATGAATTTGTCCGCATGGCCCGGCAGGATTTTGAGCACGCGTACCGCGTGTTTGTTTCGCCTGCGTTTTGCAGATTTATCCGGGAAAAAGAGTCGGCGCTTCTTAGTTTGTATGACGGCCTGACCTTTGGGGAGGTCGGACGCTGGAGCCTGGAGGAGTTTTTGATCAGTGCTGGCCAGAAGCGTCCGGTGGAGCTTTCTGTGGAGAAGACGTTTTATGACTGGAAGGAGCTGACGGAGCCGGTAAGAGAGACGATACAGCTTACGAAGAGCACCTGGGGCTATACGCAGATAAAAATTGAGTCGGATGCCAGATTTCTGAGGCCGGAAAAGCGGGCGTTGTCAGCGGAGGATTTTGCCGGCAGCACGTACGACCTGAATTTTGTGGTGGATACGAATCTGATGCACAGCGGGACGAATTATGCAAGGCTTCGGATATCCACGGGATTGCAGGATATTACCATTGTGGTAAGAGCACATAAGGCAGGGAACAGGGCGTCGGTCAAAAGCCACCGCATCTGCAAGATCATGCAGAAGGAGCTGGAAGGCCTGTACGTCAGCTTCAGATTGAAGAGAATCGATCTGACGACGTGGGTGGAGCGTTCCGTCAGCGTGATCAACAGCTACCGCAGAGCCGGGGGCAATGATCCCTTTGCGGAGCTGTTTCTGGTGCAGCTTTATTTTGCCGACGGCAAGAAGCAGAAGGCATATAAGATCCTGGAAGCTCTGGAGAATCAGAGGTATCGGCTGAACACGCCGGAGCGATACGGTTTTTACCTGTATATGTCCACCTTCTTTTATCACGAGGCGTCCTACGTGGACCGGGTAGAAGAGGAGATCAGCAGAATGTTCTTCCGGGACAAGACGAACTGGAAGCTTCAGTGGATCCTGCTGTACCTGAAAGAATCGCTGTTAAGTGATGACGATGCCAAATATGAGGCGATCGCTGAGCAGTTCCGTTATGGCTGCCGCAGCCGTATCATGTACCTTGAGGCGTATCAGATTTTGAAGAAAAATCCTTTCTTGATGAGACATCTGGGCGCGTATGAGCTGCAGCTTCTGCGGTTTGCAGCCAGAGAAGAGGTACTGACGGCGGAGGTCGTCCGGCAGGCATCAGGGCTTACCGTACACCACGGCAGGTTTGACCAGATGCTTTATGAGATACTGACGGTGGGTTACCAGTTGTATCCCTCCGCCGATCTTGTGAAATCCATCTGCATCCTGCTGATGAAGGGGGACAAAAAGGACTCCTGCTATTTCCCGTGGTATGCAAAGGGCGTCGAAGACGGCCTGCGCATTACCGGACTTTATGAATATTATATGGAGACGATGGACTGCCTGGATATGCAGTCCATGCCCCAGGTCATCCGGATGTATTTTGCATACGATACTACGCTGGATTACCGCAGGAGAGCCGTTATTTACCGCAACATTATTGAAAATCGGGAGACGGACGCCCAGACGTACCACAATTACCGGGTGGCGATGGAGCGGTTTGCCGTTGACCAGTTGGAGGCCGGGCGGATCTCTGACGACCTGGCTGTGATATACAGGAAGTTCCTGCGGAAAAATATATTGACGAAACCGATGGCCGAGAAGCTGACCAGGGTTCTTTTTGCGTATGAGGTGACTTGCAGCGTTTCGAACATCCGAAAGCTGATACTTCATTCGGAGCATCTTGCCTGGGAGCAGTCGGTATCGTTTACAGAGGGGACGGCGATCATTTCTATCTACGATCCGGACAGTGTACTGCTGGTGGAGGATGATAAGGGATGCCGCTATCAGGCGGATTCCATGTGTCATCGCAGGCGGTTGTTCGAGGACGAGGATATGTTGGCCTGGTGCGCTCAGAAGGCGCCGGACCAGGCCGGACTTTTGCTGTACCTCTGTTCTCAGTGCCTGGCGGCAGGACTGATCAGTGAACAGACGCTGCCGTATTTCAGAATGGGCTCTGAAAGGAAGGAATTTTCTGAAAAATTCCGCAATGAAATGCGCCGGGAAGTGATGCATTATTACGTGGAGCATATGCGGGATGAATCGCTTCCGGAATTTCTGGAGAGTATTCCATATCTGGAATACGTCACGGTGGATAAGACTGCGCTGATCACGCTGCTCGCTGAGGAGGGAAAGTGCGCGGATGCTTTTTCCCTGCTGGATGCGTACGGTTCGGAGGGTATTCCTCTGCTGCAGCTCGTGCGTATCTGCAGCCGGATGGTGCTGGAGCTGGAATTTGAAGAAAATACGATGCTGGTGGCGCTTTGCCATTACTGTTTTGGCAGCGGAAAATACGATGACAAGCTGCTGCGGTATCTGCTCTTATATTATGAGGGGCCGGTGCAGGAGATGAAGCTCATATGGCAGGCCGCCGTGAAATTCGATCTGGATACGATGCTGCTGGAAGAAAAGATCCTGATGATGATCCTGTTTACCAGAAGCGGGAGCCAGGGTTCTGAGCCTGTCTTTGAGGCGTACGTAAAGAAGATGGGACGCAAGCGGATCTGTAAGGCGTACGTAAATCTGAAATCATATGAGTATTTCGTAAAAGGCATTCCGGTGTCAGGCTCGGTATTCCAGTATATTGAGCGCGAATACAGATATCTGGAGCCGAAGGGACGGCTGGATGAACAGGAAGAAGTATGCCGTCTGGCGCTTTTGCAGTATTACGCAAAGAAAGTGGAGCTGACGCAGGAGCAGAGGGAACGAACAGCCAAAATGCTGGAGGAGTTCGGCTCCAGAGGAATGCGGTTCGCATTCTGGCAGCGCTTTGATGCGGAGCTTCTGGCCCCATACCAGATGGAAGGCAGGGTGTTTGCGGAATACGTCTGCAGTCCGGAGAGCACGGTTCGTATTTACTACCGCATTCGGGGCAGGGAAGAAGCATATACAAAGGAAGACGTAAAAAATTATTTTGAGGGCATTTTTGTAAGGGAATTTACGCTGTTCTTCGGGGAAGAGCTGGAATGTTATCTGGAAGAGGAAATTGGCGATGAGACGAAAAAATCGGATAAGATAGTCCTGACGTCATCATTGGCGCCGGGAGATGGTAGCTCAAAATACAGCTTCCTGAACCGGATATCAAAGGCGCAGCAGCAGAAGGACGACGCAGCCCTGCAAAGTGAACTGGAATCATACTTTACGCTGGAATATCTGACGCAGGAAGTGTTTACACTGGTATAAAAGAAAAAGCATTTATCCGCATCTTTATGGAGTGAGATTTTATGATACAGGCTACAAATGAATTGATTCTGGGAATTGAACTGAATGAAAGATTTGCGCAACTGACGTATTTCCATCAGTCTGTGAAGGATCCGGTCACGCTGGGGATGAACTCCGGGCCGGATCAGCTCCTGATTCCGATGGCGCTGCGCCAGGACGCACAGGGCCGCTGGGAGATATGGAACGGCGAGCCCCAGGGTGAGGGGGAGGAGCCGGATAAGGCCCGGATCTCTGATATTTACAGGAAAATCGAGGACGGGCAGACCGTATCAGACGATGGAACAGTCTTTGATGAAACGGAGCTTCTGGCTATCTATTTTGAGGCGTGCATGTCGAAGCTGAAGCTGCTGACTCAGAATACGAGAATTCACGTGATGGTCACGGTGAAGGAACTGACAGAGAAGTGGAGCGGCCTGATCACGGCATCTCTGGAAAAAAACGGCGTGGACCGGAAACGGATCTACCTTCAGGATTATCTTTCTTCTTTTTATTATTACACGGTGAATCAGAAAAAAGAGCTGTGGTATCAGGATGTTGCGCTGCTGGAATACGAGGAGGAGGCCATCGTCGGATACGTGCTCCATATTGACAGAGGCACAAGACCTGCGATCGCCCGGGTGGATAAGATCGCGAGACAGCCGATGGACGACAGCGTCCGGGCAGGCATGGGAGAGCAGGAGTGGCAGAAAGAGAAGGATCGCCTGTTTTTTGAGCTCCTTAAGAAGGTTTTTGAGCGGAGAACGATTTCTGTCAGCTATCTGATGGGTGATTATTTCAACAAAAGCTGGGCGGAGCGCTCGATCCAGTATCTTTGCTACAAGCGGCACGCTTTTCAGGGAAGGAACCTCTACTCCAAGGGCGCGTGCTACGCGGCGATGGAGCGGGCCGGGCTGATACCTGGCCGGGACATCATTTTTGGCGGCAATGACATGATCGAGCGGAATCTGGGAATGGAAATGCGCATCAGAGGGAAAGAGACGTTCTATCCCATGGTCAGCGCAGGGATCAACTGGTATGAGGCGCACCACGTCTGCGAGTTTATTTTGAATAAGGAACGGGAAATCAGGATCATTTCACGCCCGATGGCATCCGGGGACACCATCGTTCACATCATGCGGCTGACAGGGCTTCCATCCAGGGCGGATCGCGGGACAAGGATACGACTGACGGTTTATTTTTCATCGCCCACGAAATGCCACATAGAGGCGGAGGATCTGGGATTCGGCGGCTTTTACAGGCCATCGGGACTTATTTGGAGCCGGACGCTTTTATTCTGATACGGAAACTGTGACTGCCCAAAAGAGACGGAGGAAGGAATATTGGTATGAGTTATGATTTGTGCCTGCTTAAGCAGGCGGAAAAACCATATTACATTGAAAATATACGCACCGGTATTTATTCACTGGAGGAGCTCTGTTTTTATCTGTACAACAATATCTGCCTGATCGACGAGTCGATCATCAATGAGGGGCTGTGTGACTGGATCCGGGATGAGCTGAAGCTTACAAAGCTGTACCGCCAGTTGTACGAGCAGTTGGAAAAGAAGGATGGAGCTGCCTTTTTTGTGCTTCCCATTTTCCGCGAGGCAGGCTATCTGACGCATCAGGAGATGCGGGAGTTTCAGGAACAGCTCGCAAAGCTGGAGGTGCAGTCGGAGGATATGAAGCAGAAGCTTCGGGCCGATTACCTTGTGAAGGAGAAAATGTTCGCCAGGGCCATATGGGAATACCGCCAGATCCTGGGCCGGAGGAATCCGGGAAAGCTGGGAACGCAGTTTTATGCCGCAGTTCTGAACAATATGGGGGCTGCCTACGCCGGACTGTTCCAGTTCGAGCGGGCCGCGGACTGTTTCTGGGAATCGTATGGACTGATGCAGACGAAGGAAACCTTCCGCAAATACGTGAGTACGCTTCCGCTTTTCCTGTCTGAGGAAGCGTACCAGAAGAAGCTGAAGGAGCTTCGGGCTGATTCTTATCTGGTTCAGAAGATACAGGAATATAACGCAAAGGTCTGCACGCAGCAGCCTTTCCTTACGGAGCTGGAACGGATGAAACAGCGGGATACCGCGGAGATCGTGGAGGAACTGAAGGAGGAATACTGCAGAAGTACGAAAATCTGAACTTGCTTTCTTGTTTTATATGGGATATACTTACCACATCGCGCGGGCAGTGAGCGCGTATAGCGCATTGTGCGAAGCGTGATCGTGTGGAGCATTCCGTTTTGGGATGATCGTATGGGAGAAAATATAATCAGGGATCAGGATTTGCATAAGGACGGGAGAGATGCAGATGAGCTGCAAGATTCATGAGCAGATGGAACCCACAGATAAGCTGAGGGAGGAGTGCGGCGTTTTCGGAATCTATGATTTTTCCGGAGAGGATGTGGCGTCAACCATATATTATGGTTTGTTTGCGCTGCAGCACCGCGGACAGGAAAGCTGCGGTATCGCAGTCAGTGACACGAAGGGCCCGAAGGGCAGGGTACTGTCACACAAAGGAATGGGACTCGTCAATGAGGTGTTCACCAGTGAGCATCTTTCACAGATGAAAGGGGACATCGGCGTCGGGCACGTCCGTTATTCAACGGCCGGAGGCAGTACGCGGGAGAATGCCCAGCCCCTTGTTCTGAATTACGTTAAGGGTACGCTTGGGCTGGCCCATAACGGAAATCTGATCAATGCACCGGAGCTTCGCCGGGAGCTGGAGCTTGGCGGTGCGATTTTCCAGACAACGATTGATACGGAAGTAATGGCATATCATATCGCCCGGGAGCGGGTGAGAACAAAAAATGTAGAGGGTGCGGTAGCCAATGCAATGAAAAAGATGAAGGGCGCTTACTCTCTGATCGTCATGTCTCCGCGAAAGCTGATCGGAGCCAGAGACCCGTATGGGTTCCGGCCTCTCTGCATCGGCAGGCGTGAAAATGCGTATATCCTTGCTTCTGAGACGTGCGCGCTTGATACCATCGGGGCGGAATTCGTCCGGGATGTGGAGCCGGGGGAGATCGTTACGATCACACCGCAACACGGAATCGTATCAGCTGTCTCTTATACACATCTGACGCTGCCGACGACTTAATAGGTGTA
>CAMTFT010000116.1 GCA_947071365.1 uncultured bacterium
TACATATAGGCAGTTTTACTGTGACAGTAATCGTGAAACGCAACAACCGCCACTCTGCCAAGTGACGGTCGTTTGATATAAATTAAACTACCCGATACGGAAGCCAAACCGCTTGTCGCAGTGCTTCCTTCTGTTTTTATGATAAAGGCATGTCGTCTTTTTGTCAAGCAGCAAATCTTCAGCTTTTCTAAAACATATTTTTTTCACATTTTCACCACAGTATGAACACAGAATAATCAAGAACTGGTCACAATCCGGCGCTAAAATCCTTAATGAAATATTAAGAAAGATGTCTGCGGAAGCAGTCGGAATGAAAGGAGTATATGTATTATGAAGCGCATGGATGGTTGGAACAGAAGGATGGGTGCAGGGATGGCTGCCGCTCTTATGGCTGCAGCGCTGATTGGTACGGCGCCGGTATATGCGGCAGGAGAGACGGGAATTGATATGAGCACGGATTACCCGGGGATCACGGTGAAGGCCGGGGAGACCGTCAGCTTTCCGCTTGACTTTGCAAGTCTTGACGGGGAGGGCTACGACGTTGCATTGACAGCGGAGGATATGCCGGAAAACTGGACCGGGTACTTTAAGGGAGGAAATAACCAGGTTACGAAGGTTCACGTGAATGCAGATGAAGCAGCTTCCGATGCAAAGTCCGGCGGCCTGGCGGATTTCAGCTTGACGGTTCCTGCTGAGGCAGAAGAGGGCGTATATAAGATAGGGCTGAAAGCCGACGGAGGCGCAGGCAATACGGATACGCTGGAGCTGGAGGTCACGGTCAGCGAGGAGGACACCGGGGAGAGCAATTTCACCTCCGAATATCCGGAGCAGCAGGGAGCCTCCGGCACGGCCTTCAGCTTTGATACGACGATCGTGAACAACCGCGGAACGAACCAGTCCTACAGCCTTTCGGCACAGGCTCCGGAGGGATGGCAGGTGACGTTTACGCCATCAGGAGAATCTGCGAATGTGGCCAGCCTGGCAGTGGACGCAGGAAGCAGCCAGGGTCTGACGGTAGCCGTTACGCCGCCGGAAAACGTTGAGAAGGGAGATTACACGATCCCGTGTACCGCGGTCTCGGCGAATGACACGCTGACGGCAGAGCTGACAGTCAGCATCACAGGTAATTACGGTGTTGCGCTTTCCACACCGGATGGAAGGCTGAGCATGGATGCGTATGAAAATAAGGAGTCTGCCGTGACGCTCAGCATCACGAATACGGGCAATGTTGACCTGACGAATCTGAACCTTTCTTCTTCAGCGCCGACAGACTGGGAAGTACGTTTTGAAGAATCTACGATCGATACGCTGGAGGCAGGAGCGACAAAGGAGATAACAGCGTATGTAAAGCCGTGTGAGAACGCGGTGACCGGAGATTACGTGACCTCTGTGAGCATCAGCAACAGCGAGGCTTCTTCGCAGGCAGATTTCCGTGTATCGGTGAAGACTTCCACTACCTGGGGAATTGCGGCGGTAGCAGTGATCGTGGTACTCGTAGCTGGACTTGGATTTATCTTTAAAAAGTACGGGAGACGGTAAGTATGGCAGAAAAGAACGAAAATGTAATTGAGATACAACATCTGACCAAACAGTACGGCTCCAAGACCGCGGTCAATGATCTGAATCTCTCCATCCGGAAAGGCGAGGTGTTCGGACTTCTGGGCCCCAACGGCGCAGGAAAAACAACCACGATCCTGATGCTTCTCGGCCTTACGGAGCCAACGGCGGGAAATGCATTGATCGAAGGCATGAACTGTACGAGAAATCCCCTGGAGGTCAAGTCCATGGTAGGATATCTGCCGGACAATGTGGGATTTTATCAGGATATGACCGGCAGGCAGAACCTGCGTTTTACCGGCCGATTGAACGGTCTTTCCGGGCCGGAGCTGGAGGAGCGGATCGATCATCTGCTTGACCGCGTAGGAATGACAGAAGCTGCTGACAGGAAGGCGGGTACATATTCCAAGGGTATGAGACAGAGGCTCGGGATCGCCGATGTCCTGATGAAAAACCCGGAGATCATCATTATGGATGAGCCGACTCTGGGTATTGACCCGGAGGGTATGCGGGAACTGCTGGCGCTGATCCGGGAGCTGGCGGAGGAGGACGGCAGGACGATTCTGATATCCTCCCATCAGCTTCACCAGATACAGCAGGTCTGCGACCGGGTGGGTATTTTCGTGGAGGGAAAACTGATTGCCTGCGGAACTCTGCCTGAGCTGGAGGAACAGATCAGAAAGGATGGAAATTATCTTCTGGAGCTGAAGGTGTCACCGTGTGATGACAGGATTCTGGGAATGCTGTATCAGCGAAAGGGTGTGCAGAAGATCGAAAAGGAAGGAGACACCTTCCTGGTGGATGCATCCTGCGACCTCCGCACAGAGATGACGAAATTCCTGGGAGAGAACGGGTATACCATTCTGCATCTGCACCAGCGGGGCGGAGACCTGGACGAAATTTATAGACGTTATTTTGAAAAGGCGGGACAAAGTGATGAAAGAAATGGGTTTGAAAAAAAGAAAAAGCATGGCTGGAAGCATAGAAAGTAAATCATACGTAAGGGGAATGACAGGACTGAAGGCGCTTTATCATAAAGAGCTTGCGGATCATTTGAAGAGTAAGCGGTTCCTGATCCTTCTGATACTGATCGGGAGCACCAGCTTTGCCAGCCTGTACGGGGCGATCTCCGGCCTTACGGATGCATCGGACAGCAATTTCCTGTTTCTGAGGCTCTACACCACCAGCGGCAGTTCGATTCCTTCCTTCATGTCTTTCATAGCCCTTCTGGGGCCGATCATCGGGCTCGCCCTTGGCTTTGACGCGGTGAACAGTGAGCGGGCCGGAGGTACGCTGAACCGGCTCGTATCGCAGCCTATTTACCGGGATTCCATCATTATCGGGAAATTCCTTGCGGGAACGGCTGTCATTGCAGCGATCATCTATACAATGGGAATTGCGCTGGGAGCGCTGGGGATTCTGACCACAGGGCTTAAGCCCTCCGGCGAGGAAGTGCTGCGTGTGCTGATATTTTTGACCTTTACGGTGATTTACGTCGCATTCTGGCTGGCGCTGGCTATCCTGTTTTCCGTAGTGTGCCGTCATTCCGCGACCTCTGCGCTGGCGACCATTGCGCTTTGGATCTTCTTTGCGATTTTTATGAGCCTTGTGGCGAAGATCGTGGCAAATGCGGTGTATCCGGTGAGCAATCAGTATGACGCGCTGGTAAATTCCATGAACAACTACACGATGGAGCTGAACCTGAACCGTATCTCACCGTATTATCTGTACAGTGAGGCGGTATCTACGATCATGAATCCCAGCGTGCGCTCCGTAAATGTCGTGACGATGGATCAGCTCGTGGGAGCCGTTTCCGGTTATCTGAGCCTCGGTCAGAGCCTGCTGCTTGTGTGGCCGCATCTCACCGGCCTTGCAGCGCTGATGCTGATCGCTTTCGGAGGTTCGTACATCGGATTTATGCGTCAGGAAGTAAGGGCAAATTAAATAATCTCTTGATTCACACCAGCTCACGTGTTAAGATAGTATTAAGATTTGAGGAGTGGGTTGGTGTGAAAAAAGGGAAAAATCAAAAGCTCATCTATATGCTTGCGGCCTTCTGGCTGCTGATGACAGGGATATGCATTGACTGCAGTCAGGCATATTCCGTTTTGGTGTATTATGATGCAGTTGATTCTTCCGCGTATGCGTACCATTCCACGAACGGATTCACCTCAGATGAAGTATGTACTTCAGATCTTATGGGACAGGGAACAGTCGTAAAAGAGGCAAAGGCTCTGGAGGATCCGGGTGTGAAGGGCAGAACCGGTATCCGAAGCGCTTTGGCTGTTCCACAGATCATGTCCCACGTTCCCCATCCGTATTACGGTATGGCGCACAGTCAGACGCATCGTGAGGTGCGCAGCCATACGGTTATTATGAATTACATACACAGTAAAGACGGACGAAAACCCTGATCGGTCAATTACCGTTTTCCATGTATCTGATATGGAGGATGCGTAATTTCATACGGTATCAGCCTGTGCATTGCATGGGTTATTTTGCGTACGAAAAAAAGAACTGAGAGGGATAAAAATGGATTCAATGAAAAAAATTGGCAAATTTCTCCGCAATTGTGTGGAGCTCTATATTCCGGTTGCCGCTTTTTTGATTATGTTCTGTGTGTTTGTAATTCAGATCGCGGCCAGATATTTGTTCAACAACCCGATTCCCTGGGCATATGAGGTGACGGTAATGGGTTACCTCTGGATGGTGGTGCTCGGCGCATGCTACGCGTACCGGGACAGATCCCACGTAACGTTTACGCTCGTTTATGACAAGCTTCCGATCAAAGGCAAGGCAGTCTGCGGGTTCCTGGGAAACCTGCTGATGGCGATTGCCTATATTGCGATGTTTGTGCCATCCTGCCGGATGATCAGCCAGATGAAGATTCAGGTGACAAGTGTGTTCAAGATCGGCCTGAACATCGTATACTTCCCCTTCATTCCGTTCATGGTCATTATTCTGTGCTACATTCTGTACGATATGTGGCTGGAGATCATGGTATTTACCGGTATCGGCGGCGAGGCCGCTGTCCAGAAAATGCTCAATGAGACGAAGAACGAGACGCAGGAAGCGATTGACGCAGCTCTGGCTTCCGAGGAGGAAATGATGAAGGAGGCAGGAAAATAATGAATATAAGTACGGCTTTACTCGTTTTTTTACTGATTTTTGTATTGATTTTTATTCTGCGTATGCCGATTCCCATGGGTATGATGACTGCCTGCGTATTCTATTTTCTGATAAGCGGTGACAGCCCGAAGATGGTGGCGCAGCAGACGCTCAAAACCTTCTATACGAATTATACGATCATCGCAGTGCCGCTTTTCATTTTTGCGGCCAACGTTATGAACAGCGGTAAAGTAACAGAAAAGGTATTCGGTTTTGCAATGGGATTCGTAGGACGCTTTAAGGGCGGTCTGGGACACGTGAACGTCCTGGCTTCCCTGGTATTTTCCGGCATGACCGGCTCTGCCATCGCAGATGCCAGCGGCCTTGGCAAGATGGAGATCGACGCCATGAGAGCGGAGGGATATGACGACGGATTCAGTTGTGCGATCACCGCGGCATCCGCCACCATCGGGCCGATCTTCCCGCCGAGTATCCCCATGGTTATTTATTCCATGCTTTCCGGAGCTTCCGTAGGCGCACTGTTCATGGGCGGTATGGTGCCGGGCGTTCTGCTGGCTATCGCGCTGATGATCTATATCATATTTATTGCCAGAAAGAGAAATTATCCGATCAGTGAACAGGTACATCTGAAAGAGTTCCTGAGATATACGTTCAATGCGATCCCGGCGATCCTGACTCCGGTCATCCTGCTGGTGGGTATCTATACCGGCATTATGACTCCGACGGAGGCAGGTGCTGTAGCAGGTCTGTATGCTCTTCTGGTGGCAGTTTTCGGATACCGTGTGCTGAAATGGGAGGGCTTCAAACAGGTGCTCGTCGATACGGTAAAGGCAACCGGTACGACATCGATCATGATCGGTGCGGCCACAACGATTTCCTATATCGTGGCAAAGGAACAGCTTGCAACGACTGTTGCGACGTGGATCACAGGATTTACAGACAACAAATATATCTTCCTTTTGATCGTTAATATTTCCATCCTGATCCTCGGCATGTTCATTGATACCTCCGTGATCCAGGTCGTATTCATTCCGATCCTTCTGCCGATCGCAAAGGCGTTCGGAATCGACCTCGTACACTTTGGCCTTGTCGTTATCTTCAATATGATGATCGGCCTTTCCACACCGCCGTTCGGTATGCTTCTGTTCATCACCAGCGGTATTTCAGGAACACCATTGAAGGATGTGATCAAGGAGATCGTCGGGCCTTTGGTAGCGATGCTGATCGTCCTTTTTATCCTTACATACGTTCCCGATGTTGTTCTCTTCCTGCCGAAGATGCTGATGGGATATACCGGCTAAAAATTTATCTGCGCGAAAACGGTTCGTGTATATTATATGCAAAAATGCAGAAACTACTTTTTGAAGTAAAAATTATTCAGGAGGTAGGATTATGCCAGCTTTAGTTTGTTCCGCGCAGAATTGTGTTTACAATAACGCAATGTATTGCAGCAAGGGTGATATCAAAATAGGCGGAGAGGACGCTACAGTCTGTCAGGATACGCGCTGCGAGAGCTTTGAGGAGAGAAGAAGAGAAAATGTCAGAAGCTCCGTGGGCTCTCCGTCCATTGAAACTGATATTAAATGTGAGGCATGCAACTGCAAGTACAACGATGAATGCATCTGCCATGCAGATCATGTGGATATTTCCGGAGCAGCGG
>CAMTFT010000117.1 GCA_947071365.1 uncultured bacterium
TACACCTATTAAGTCGTCGGCAGCGTCAGATGTGTATAAGAGACAGGCTCCAGGCGAAAGATGATTGGCATCTGAATGATATGGAACGTCTTGGCGTTCCTTCCGTGACACTGACGGATGGCCCCAGCGGTGTGAGAATGACAAACGATGAGACGCTTCCGGCAACCGCGATCCCAACAGAGTCGATTCTGTCTGCATCATGGGATACTGAGCTTGTTTCGGCTGTTGGAAGCATGATGGCGGAGGAGTGCCAGGAGTATGGCGTCGGAATCCTTTTAGGCCCAGGGGCCAACGCAAAGCGTTCGCCTCTTGCTGGACGTAATTTTGAATATTATTCCGAAGATCCCTATCTTACCGGCAAACTGGCTGCGGCTATGATCAACGGTGTCCAAAGTGGCGGTGTTGGAACCAGCTTGAAGCACTATGTGGCAAACGATCAGGAAACAAGAAGATTTACGGCAGATGTGACGGTTGACGAGCGTACATTGCGTGAGATGCTGCTTACGCCATTTGAGATTGCTATCAAAGAGGCAAAGCCATGGACGATCATGGCGGCGTACCCAAAGCTTCGCGGCACTCACATTGCTGAAAACTCGTATGTTCTGGATGAGGTGCTGCGAAAGGAATACGGGTATGAGGGAGTTGTCCTCTCAGACTGGGGTGCAACTGTCAACAAGGTGGCTTCACATCAAAACGGACTTGACCTGGAAACTGGTACATATGCAAGATCAGAAGAACTTTTACAGGCAGTAAAGAGCGGTGAAATTTCAGAGGAAGTATTGAATACACATGTGCTTCGCGTGCTGGAACTGATTGAAAAAGTAGTGAAGGGACACAAGGAAACGAAGGTTAACTGGGAGGAACATCATGCACTTGCACGAAAGGCTGCCTCTGAGAGTATTGTTCTATTAAAAAATGAAGGTAACCTGCTGCCTCTTAAAGAGGGTGCAAAGGTAACTGTCGCAGGCGGGTTCGCAAAGGAACCACGTTTCGGTGGTGGCGGAAGCTCGGGTATGGTACCACAGCAGTTAGATATTCCCTTTGACTTCATCAGTAACATGTCTGACGCATGTTTTGTGCAGGGATATGATAAGGAAGAAATTGATGAAGCTCTTATTGCCGAGGCCTGCGAGGCAGCTGAGGGGAAAGATGCAGTGATCGTGTTTGTTGGAACTACCTGCATAACGGAATCTGAGGGTTCTGACAGACATGATATTCTTTTACCGGAAAGCCATGTGAAATTGGTGAAGGAACTGAAAAAGGTAAATACGAACATCATCGTATGCAATGCCAGTGGCGCTGCAGTTGACTTTGGCGATATGGAAGAGGAAGCAAAGGTTATTCTGCACATGGGCCTGGCTGGTGAAGGCGGCGGAGCGGCAATCGCAGACATTCTTTTTGGAAAGACAAATCCAAGCGGTAAGCTGACCGAGACTTTTCCGTTGTGCATCGAAAACACACCAACCTATCCCGAGTTCCCCGGTTATGATGACAATATTACATATCACGAGGGACTTATGCAGGGCTACCGATACTACGACACAAAAAAGATCCCTGTCAGATTCCCATTTGGACATGGCTTGTCATACACGAATTTTACATATTCCAACCTGCGTGTATCGACAAGAGAACTGCATAATGGCGATACTCTTACTGTAACAGTAGATGTGACGAATACGGGCAGCGTTGACGGATGTGAGGTCGTTCAGTTTTATGTGAGCGATGTTCAGTCCTATCTGGTACGTCCGATCAAAGAACTGAAAGGATTTTCCCGTGTGATGCTGAAAGCGAGGGAGACAAAAACAGTGTCTGTGGCTTTGGATGAGCGCGCTTTCGCCTACTATGTTCCACATCTTGGCAGATATGCAGTGGAAAGCGGAACATTCAGGATTATGGCAGCTGCATCATCGGCAGATATCCGTCTGACGGAAGAAATCGTCTTTGTCTCTCAGGATGAGGTAAGGCTGAAACTTGGAATGTATAACACCATGCTGGAGTTTTATACGGATGATCGTTACTCTAAGGCTACGAAACAGGTTTATGATATGCTTCAGATCACGGAAGATAGTTTCCTGTTCCCTATCTTAGCAAGTATTACGTTAAAAAATCTGCCCCTGGTTCTTCGATTTTTGCAGATTCCGCAGGAAACGACAAAGAAGTTTCAGCAGATGATCCTGAATGGTGATGGTATCATTGGCACAGAAGAATCAGAAAAGCGCTAAGACGGGCGGCGATTGCCGCCCATCAGGTAGAAGGGGATAACTACGGAAGTAGCGGAACCAGAGCTGACCGAAATTATGCTGATAGAAGCCAGGGATGGATCTATGTGTTTGACAATATTGTATGGTGATGCTGATAAAAATGGTGTCGTGAAAGTAAATGATAAGAAAGTGCTTCAGAGTTTTCTGTACGGAAAAAATTGTGGCATCAATATAGATGGTGTAATAGACGCAGAATAATAGAGTAAGACAACAAGATATATTGGCGGCATGGATATGCAAAAAAGGATTTTAATATTTTCACAGAGACTGGAGCTTTATTATTTTCTTGCACAGCGTTATGCTTCTGCGTTTGAAGTAGAGAGACGCGAAACATGGTATGAATGGAGCAATGGCTTATAGAAAACATACGTGAAGATACAGCGCTTGTCATTTTTGATTTAGAGGGGGATTTCCGAGTTGCGGTGGAGTACACACGGAAAATCAGGCTGGGTGGTTTTGCTGGAAAGCTTCTGTTCCTTTCCTGTGCAGAAAAAGCACAGCAGAAGATAGCAGAAAAGATTAGGGCCATTGACGCCGGTGCAGACGAATACCTCGGATATCCGCAGACAATCGAAGAGATCGCAGCAAGTGTAAAAGCACTTTTGCGGCATTACGGACGGAAAGAGGAACTGGAATTCTTGATTGGAGGAGAGCGTTTCTTTGTGAATCCAAAAGCTAGAAAAGTTATGATGAATCAAAAAGAGCTTGCATTTACGAAAACAGAGTTTGCAATTTTCCAGTATCTTCTTTTCTGTCTGAACAGGAACGTTTCTCATAAAGAACTCTATGAGGCTGTGTGGAAGAAAGAGTACATGCATGATGATATGAATATTATGGCACATGTACACCGTATGCGGAAAAAGATGGGAGATGATAGGAAAGATCCGAGGTACATACAAAATATCTATGGGATCGGATATATGATTGAGGGAGTACAGTAATTCTGGATAAAAGTCGGAGGTAAGAACCGGAGTAGAAGTTACTTTTCATGGGGTGAGAAAATAGAATATGAAAAGTAACAAACTAGGTTATACTGACATACGCGAAAATTGTATTGACAGGAGTAAAAAGCAGTGTTATGGTAAGACTATAAGTTTTGGCATGAAGAGATTCAGGCTTTGTACTTTTGCTTCGGATTTTCCGTAAGCATCCCATTAGGGAAACAATTTTTGTGCTGCGAAGGCACACGGGTTGAAACAGAAAGACACAGAAAAATCATTATGGTTTTGATGTGTCTTTTTTTGTTGTGTTTGGAGAGAGGGTGATTAAAAAAGAATGATGAAATAGTGTATCATTGGAAAAGACATTCGGTAAGATAGGGAAGGGGCAGTCAAATTTGGGATGGACATGGCAACATGAAGATGAAAATTGGCAAAATGGAAGGTATTAGCTTGACCGCAAAGCAATCTGTGACCGCTTCATAACGCAGGAAGCGGAGGAAATAGACGGACACTGGTA
This sequence comes from uncultured bacterium, assembly GCA_947071365.1. Classification (GTDB taxonomy): domain Bacteria; phylum Bacillota; class Clostridia; order Lachnospirales; family Lachnospiraceae; genus Choladousia. The sequence goes on from CAMTFT010000117.1 coordinate 3,720, forward strand.
CCCGAAACGGGAAGTGCTGAAATCGTCTATGGTTGGGAGTGTGTATTACGCAGCTGTGCGGACAAAGCCTACCGTGCATACCAGATGGCGAATAAAGTAAATACGGAAGTCATGTTCAAGGACTATCTGGTCTATTGGTTTGAAGAAATCTTCTCACAGCGGGTAGAAACTACTACCCGCATGGTAGGGGCCTATGCCATTTATGACCTGATTCTGCCGCACATGGAATATGACATTAAAGTCCGGTATGTGAATGTAGAATACCTGGATACATTGTTAGACAGTGTGGCACGGGCCAGCGCATCGGCGGGAAATAAGGGAAGAGAAATCCTGAACCTTGCTCTGAAAGAGGCTGTGATTGCCGGATACATTAAAAATAATCCGGTGACCGGGACGAAGCCATATAAGGGAGCGAAGCCGAAGATTACGGTGCTGGGGAAAGAAAAAACAAAGGTTCTACTGAAAGCGGTCTCGCAGAATAACTGGTATCTGGAAATTTTGCTTGCGTTATTCTGTGGGCTTCGGAAAGGGGAAATCATGGGGCTGAAGTTCAGTGATTTCGATTTTGAAAAGAATACGGTTTATATCAGCCGCCAGCTTGCCTCTGACCCGATTATAAAGAAAGGGAGCGGCAGCAAGATTGAAAAATACGGGCTGGTAGAGCGTGCTCCTAAAACGCCGAACAGCTACCGGACGCTTCGTGTACCGGAGGTCGTGATGCGGGAGGTAAAAAAGCGCCGTCAGATTGTGGAAAATAACAAGATGAAGTGCGCCGGCAGCTATGAGGACAAAGGTTATGTCTGCTGCCAGGAAAACGGGAAGCCTCATAGCATGACAGCCTTGAATAACGCGCTGACAAAGCTGTGCAGCCGGAATGGTCTGCCCCATGTGACTGTACACGGCCTCCGCCATATGTACGCCACGATGCTGATTGAAATGGAAGTGCCGATTATCAAGATTTCAGCCTTGCTGGGACATGGATCCGTACATACCACCTTTGAGTATTACTGCGATGTGATGGATGAGAATGAGAATATTCTGGCATTTATGAACAATGCTTTTGTGCCGGTAGCAGTGTAGGAGGGAGGTGCAGTATGAAACTTGATTTGAAACTTCAAAGGTATGTGGAGTGGGAAGTATCGAATGTTATGCCGATCAAAGAAAAGTTCGGATACCGTGTATTTCTCAAATATATGGACGGTACGGTACGTCCACAGCAAAAGGCAGGCTTCCCAACGGAAAAGGAAGCGAATGTTGCCAGAGACAAGACCATTGGTGAGCTTTATGCGGGAACCTATGTGGTTTACGCCAACGTCCGAGTGAAAGATTTTATGGAGTTCTGGATGGAGGAGGATATCCGAAAACGCGTAGGGAGCAGCGAGACATATGATACCTTTGGAAACGTGGTGAGGCTGCACATTGTCCCGAAACTAGGCAGTAAAAAAATGGTGGATATCACCCGGGGGACGTTCAGAAGCTGTACAATGAGAAAACAGAGTATTCCGTATCCATTGCGCGGCTGGTAAAGACAGTGATGAATGTTTCCATGCGCTACGCGGTGGATAAGAAGATCATTCCGGTCAGCCCAGCAGAAGGGGTCAATCTGCCGAAAAAGGTAGAGAAAAAGCCGTACCATACGAGAAACATTGATACGCAAAAGACGTTGACAATGGAGCAGATTCAGGTTCTGCTGGATGCCAGCAAAGATACGCCGATCCATATGCAGGTGTTGTTTAACGTCCTGATGGAGCTTCGGCGGAGGGAAATCAACGGAGTAAAGTATTCGGATGTGGATTACATCAACCGGACACTGCGGGTGCAGCGGCAGTTGGGGACAAAGCTGGGTACGAAAAAAGAGGACTTTCCGCCGGAAGCGTACCGGAAGCAGGAGGTACGGCTGAAAACGCCGTCCAGTTACCGGACGCTGCCGATACCGGATTATGTATTTGAGGCTATACTGGAGCAGAGGAAAATCTACGAGAGGAACCGTAGCCGGAGAAACAGCCAGTTTCAGGATTCGGATTATATTTGTTGCTCCAATTATGGAAAACCGAGGAGTAAAGAGTTTCACTGGAAGTATTATAAAAAGTTACTTGCCGAAAACGGATTGCCGGATATTAGATGGCATGATCTCCGAAGCACCTTCTGTACGCTTCTTTTGAAGAATAACTTTAATCCAAAGGCAGTCTCGAAACTGATGGGTCATGCAAAGGAACTGATTACAATGGATGTATATGGAGATAATAGAGGGATCATTGCGGACTGTGTAGACGAAATTCAGCCGTTTATTAATGAAGTTATGCCGACACAAGAAGTTGGGGAAGAATTAAGAACTGAGAATATGGATATTGTAATCTCAGCGGATGATTTCTTTTAAGCAAAAGATGGTAGAGCAGTACATGTCTTTCCAGGCAAATATTAAATTTAGAAAATCACGATAAAAAGTATGGACAAAAGAAAAAGAACAGATGTTCTAAAAGGGTCTATACTTTTTATTTTGTTTATGCTATACTTTCTAGTGACTTTCCGTAATGCCAATTCCACCTGATGCTGTCTCTTATACACATCTCCGAAGCCCACGAGACGGAGCTACAT
>CAMTFT010000118.1 GCA_947071365.1 uncultured bacterium
CGGCATACGCGATGTAGCTCCGTCTCGTGTGATCGGAGATGTGTATAAGAGACAGTTTCAGGAGTGAAAATAAAGATGGATATACAAAATGAAAAATGTGTGATGGTACTTGATGAAAATCTGCCGCTGGGCGTTGTGGCAAACACGGCGGCCATCATGGGAATTACACTGGGCAAAAAAATGCCGGAGGTCGTGGGTGTTGATGTCACGGATGAAAACGGAAATGAGCATCCTGGAATTATTGAATTTCCGGTGCCAATCCTTAAGGGTACACCGGAGCGCATCAGGGAAATCAGAGAAAAGCTGTACCAGCCGGATTTTCAGGATGTGACGGTGGTGGATTTCTCTGATCTGGCACAGGGCTGCCGGACGTATGAGGAATTTATCAGGAAGATGGGACATACAAGAGAAGATACGTTGCAGTATCTCGGGCTTGCTATTTGCGGGGCGAAGAAGAAGGTAAATAAGCTTACGGGCAGCATGCCGTTGCTGAGGTAAAACAGAGAAATAAGTTAATTGGTTGGATGAGTTGTCCTGAAATTTTCGTAAAGCCCCTGTTTCGGAGAAGAAAAGTATGATACAATCGTATGAACAGTGTGGTAAGACAGGAGGAATTTACGATGTTGGAAACAGGAACAAAGGCTCCGGCTTTTGAATTGCCGGATCAGAACGGACAACTGCATTCTCTGGAGGAATTCAAAGGGAAAAAGGTAGTGTTGTATTTTTACCCGAAGGACAATACACCGGGCTGCACGAAGCAGGCCTGCGGCTTTGGTGAGCGTTATCCTCATTTTCAGGAGAAGAGCGCTGTTGTCATAGGAATCAGCAAGGACAGCGTATCGTCTCACAAAAAGTTTGAGGAAAAATATAATCTGCCCTTCCTTCTCCTTTCGGATACGGAGCTGACTGCGATTCAGGCGTATGATGTCTGGAAGGAAAAGAACATGTATGGCAAGAAGACGATGGGCGTTGTGCGCACCACGTACCTGATCGATGAGGAAGGCACGATTGTGAAGGCATTCGGAAAGGTAAAGGCGGCGGAGAATGCGCAGCAGATGTTGGAGCTGATATAAGAAGTTTGAAAATCACCAAATAGTAAAAGAGACAGTAAAGCGCGTAGTTATGCGTTTTGCTGTCTCTTTTTTGTTGTAAGTTCGCATTGGCCTTCGTCGGAAACACAAATTTTCCAATCCATCTGTTAGACTGAAATCAGGTGGAAAAAGGCCATTATAACGGCGAATTCAATGCTCAGATTTTTTCTGTTGTTTTTTGATTTCAGCAAGTCCCAGACGAATCAGCTCGATGGTAGCCTGGTTGCGTGTCTGATAACGGTGTTCGAAGCGGAAATCTTCTACTTCTTTGAACATTTCTTCGTCCAGAGTAATGGAGTAACGTGGTTTTTCTGTTGCCATAGTGGTGCTTCACCTCCGCACCTATTATAACATCAGTGAACCAGACATGCAAGAGACGCAGTGGTTTTTGGTATTGACAATGGAAGAATACAACTACTATAATGTAACCAGAGAATCACCTAACCATGTAATCACCAAGCGAAAAGGAGAGAAGGGCGTGGATACGAAAAAGAGACGATTTATACTGTCTGTGCCATCCGATATTGAAGCGGATATTGCCGATATGAAACAGACATTGTTTCAGGATATGTCTTATTCGGAGATGTATCGGGTGCTGATTCGTACAGGCTTGGATGCTTTAAAAAAAGAGGAAAAAAGGAGAAAAGGAAATGAAAAGTAGAACAGTAAAATTGCTTGCAGCAGCAATAATTGCCGGGAATATGATGATGGGAGGCACAGTAAGTACGCTGGCGGAGGAAGCCACGGAAGCTGTAACAATGGAAGAAGTCAACAGTTCGGAGACTATAACAACAGAAATAGAAATTGCAGAGGACAGTCAGAAAGCCGCGACAGTCGAAAAGACAGATGGTCAGGAAGCGGCATCGCCTGATGAATCGTATCTGTATGGAGTCTGGAGACTGGAGAACGGGGTGCGTATTCTGTTAATGCCGGATGGGCGAATGTATGAGTGGAATATGGCAGACTGTATTTTTTATGGCACCTGTGAAATAGAGAAGAATCAGGCTGTGCTTGATCAGGATATGATGTCCCCTGAGCTTCGCAAGACATCACCCGAAATAAATTCTGTCTCAATGGAGTTACAGACAATTGCGGAAGGGGATCTGGAAGCTGGAGATACCATTACGGAGGACAAATATAATATTGAGGTTGGCAAGGACAAGATGCTGGTCATAAAGGTTCAGTATACAGACGCTTCTGATCCGCTGAGTCCTGATGAGGTCGAAGAGGTTTTGTACGCATACAAAGGAAAAAATATGATGGATTACCTGATGATGCTGTTTGAAAATACGACCTGGGAAATGAACGGAAATGTGCTGACGGTAGGAGAGTGCGAGGGGCTTAGCTCTTTGCCGGTGAGCCTGAATGACGGAGAACAGACGGGAAGCATGGAACTGCTTGGTGATGCAAGGCTTGCTTTCGCCTGGGATGGCGGAAGCACAATCGAATATAACTATGCGACTGCGGATGCAAAGAGCGTTACGTTTACGGATGCGGAGAATCCGGGAAAAACGATCATATTCACAAGAGTCGATATGGAATCATCAGAAGAAACAGAAATGTAAGAAGACACAATGGAAATATCGCAGTGATAAAACGGTTCGGATTGCCGGAAGATAGGGGCGGTATATAAGAAATACGAGGAGCAGGAAATGGATCATGAGGAAATGGAAAAAATATCCGGCTGGCGGTGTCCATACTGTGATGCGTTGAACGACTGGCAGGACAGTGTGTGTCAGATCTGCGGGGATGGCAGACGGGATGAAGCCGGTGAGGCGGCAGGAAGTCCACAGGTATCCGGTGCAGTGCGATCGGGAGCAGGAAATTCTCAGACAGCGGGTGCAGCGCAGCCGGGGGCAGGAAATCTACAGGTATCCGGTGCAGTGTGGCCGGGAGCAGGAAACTCTCAGACAGCGGGTGCAGCGCAGCAGGAATCACAGCCACAAAACATGTATGATGCGCCGCAGCCGGAAGCTCCGGATAGCAGGATATCCGGGACACAGCGGACTGAGGCGGCTTCACGGGCATCCGCTGTACCGCCACAGAGATGGGAAGACGAGCCGCCGGGAAGATACGTGGCACCGGAAAAACCGAAAAAGAAGCACCGGCTGCGCAGGTGGTTCGTCAGGCTGTTGGTGGTGACAGCAGTGTTTTTCGGTGTGCTATGTGTTTATTCCGTGATAGGCTCCCGAAAGATAGCGGATCGGGTCGATCTGGAGCTTTTGGCGGAAATGCCGCAGGGAGTTTCTGACAAGGAAGTGGTATCGTGGCTTGAAGAGCGGGGCTATGAAGTGGATCCATGGATATATGAAACGAGCTCCGGTGGGACAGGGATCAGTGAAGGCACATATTTTGTTGATGATCCCGCCATGGATCCGGGAGACTATAGTATCCTCTACAGGATAGAATGCGGCGCATATTTTGTGAGCTATATGCGACTTCCAGTACCATGTCGTCTTTCCTGGATTTCCTTTTACGGAAGGCTTACAAAGCGGATGGAGGAAAATGGCTGGGAAAAACTGTCGGAAGGCACCGTGCCTGTCCTTAATGAGGATTATGGATGGACTGGGCAGGACAGAAAAATGGCTACCTGGAGGGCTGAAAATGGAGCTGTCTGCTATTTTATGGTGGAGCAGGCGGATTTCTGGGATGCGCATCCGGAATATTACAGACCGTTTAAGCGCCGGTAATGTGTGTGATATCGGGCAGGGAGGATGTCATGGAGCAATTGAAAAAATTCCTGAAACGGATGAAGCAGGGGCAGGTACGTTCCTGGAAAGATGATGCTGCCGCCTGCCAGGAAGAAGCGGCGGAATATGGCGGCCTTATTACCAGCCGGGAGGAGCCAGCGGAATATGGCGGCCTTGTTACCAGCCGGGAAGAGCCAGCGGAATACGAAGGCTTTATTATCTGTCACGAGCAGGTTGCCGGACAGGGGGAAGATTTTTTCGCGTATGAACGAAACGAGAAAATGGTATTGATGGGTGTTTTTGACGGCTGCGGTGGCAGCGGAGCAAAGGTGTATCCCGAGTTTGGAAATCATACGGGCGCTTATGTGGCTTCCAGAGCCCTGGCGGGAGCGGTGAAGGGCTGGTTTCGCGGTGAAATTTCTGTGGCACATGCCCAGAAGAAAGCAGTGGATGATGGGCTGACGGAGATCATAGATGCTGGTTTGAAAAAAGCAATGGATGCTGCTCTGCGCAAATGCAGGGAAAGCTCCGGCGCAGGTTCCATGCTGCTGGGAAGCCTGAAAAAAGAATTTCCCTCCACGATAGCGGTATTTGCGGCAGAGAAGACGGGGCAAAAATGCGTATTCTACTGGTGCGGCGATTCGAGAGGCTATGTGCTGGATAGTGGGGGACTTCATCAGGTGACTGTGGATAATACGTCTGTGACGGATGCCATGGCAAACCTGCGGGAAGACGCCCCGATGACAAATGTTGCCAGCGCTTCCCATCCGTATATAGTACACAGGAGACAGGTGCTTCTGGCACAGCCGTCGATTTTGCTGACGGCTACGGACGGATGCTTTGGATACCTGCCGACACCGATGGAATTTGAAAAATTACTTCTGGAAACCCTCATGCAGTCTTCCGGCCCTGAAGAGTGGCGCGATACGCTGATACGCCGGATCGTTCAGGCAGCAGGGGATGATTTTACCATGGCGGTCTGGCTGCAGGGTTTCACGGATTTTGAGGAAGCAAGACAGAGCCTTAAGCAGAGGTTTGATTATATGCGGAAAAAGTTTCCGCTGAATGAAAAGACAGAGGAGAAAGAGATGTTCCGTCAGTGGGAGACTTACCGTGGAACGTATGAGAAGCTGATGGAGAGAAAGCAAAATGGAGATTAGAGGTTATCAGATACGCGGTGAGCTGAAGACTACCAACAGCGGATTTTCCAAATGGGGCTTTGCGGATAAAGGCGGGAAAACATACTTTATCAAGGAATTTATTGACCCGGTGTATCCGGTCTGCACGGATGTGCTGGAGCCTGCGATGATTGAACGGAAAAAGAGGATATGTAAGGAGTTTGAAGACAGAACCGCTCTTTTGTACCGGGAGATCAATAATTGCTCCGATGGAAACCTTGTATATATAGAAGATTTTTTCAGGGAGGGGAGCCATTATTACCTCACCATGGAAAAGGTGACGGCGGTGAGCATGAGCCTGATAAAACGGCTTCCCCGGGAGGACCGGATCCGGGTCTGCAAGACGCTGATCCACAGTATCGGCAGGATGCATCAGAGGGGAATCGTCCATGCGGATATCAAGCTGGATAATATCATGTTCCGAGAGCTTCCGTCAGGAAAGATCACTGCGAAAGTTATTGATTTCGACAACAGCTTCTGGGAAAGCGAACCACCAGATCCGGAAGAGGAAGTGCATGGCGACCCGGTGTATATGGCTCCGGAGACGTTTCGGATGATGGAGACGGAGGAGGGGGCGCTGACAAGGGCGATCGATGTGTTCGCGCTGGGGCTTGTGTTCCATCAGATTTTTACGGGAGAGCTGCCGGGATTTGACCGCAGCGCCTATGATTATCCTTTTGAATCCGTGCTGGACGGCGCGGGGCTGTCCTACAGTATGGAAATCCCGGAGGAATGGAGAAATATGATCATACGTATGACGGAAAAGGACGTTGATCGCCGTATTTCCCTCGCGGAGGCGGAGCAGCTCTGGAGGCATTCAGGTCAGGAGCTGCGGAGTACCTTTGGAAGCACAGAGGGAAAAACAGCCGGATCTGCATCAGGGGCGGAAGAGTTCTTTACGGCTGCCGGTGACCTGTAAATTTTACCCGCAGGGGTATGGAATATAAAAATAGCATTACATAACAGCCTGTGGTTTCAAAGACAGGCGCAGGAGGATTCAGAATGAGTAACGGGTTGAAAATGACTTACAACGTGGACATGGTTTTTTGCATCGATGCAACCGGAAGTATGCAGCCGGTGATCTCAACGGTCAAGCAGAACGCCCTTTCCTTCTACCATGATGTGGTGAAGGTAATGGAGAAAAAGCAAAAGACCATCAACAGCATGAGAGTTCGGGTAATCGTATTCCGGGATTACATTGCGGATGAACAGCCGATGATGACTACCAGATTTTTTGAGCTTCCGGCTCAGGCGGCTCAATTTGAATCGTGTGTGAACCTGTCTCTTATACACATCTGACGCTGCCGACGACT
>CAMTFT010000119.1 GCA_947071365.1 uncultured bacterium
CCTATTAAGTCGTCGGCAGCGTCAGATGTGTATAAGAGACAGGATGTAAAGATCGTCATTTTTCATTGCATCCCGCATTCCGATGGTCCGGGAATCTCCGACCCAGATGATGAACAGCTCGTCCATCGGTTCCTCATCCACCGTGTTTTTAGAGTCTGCGGCGGCGGAGGCTGTCTCATTTTCTGTCTGACGAAGTGTCAGAAGCAGAGCGTCCGCTTCGGACTCGGCGGTGGTGCCGGAAGAAAAAACGTCATCTTTATAATGCAGCGTCAGAAATACGGCAAGAGCGCCCAACGCGATCAGTGCGATAACGGCAAGTATAATTCCGGTAACAGTCCCTTTCTTCATATAATATGTCCTCACTAGAATCATTTAGCTGTTTTCTACTGAGTAATACTATATCATAATTACCGGAAAAGTCAAACTTTATAAAACGGGGGCGTTCGACAGATTTCTGTCTGCGGTCGCAGATATCATTCAGGGCGCGGCCATCTGCCACGCAAAACTTTAAAATAAAAAGTAAAAATGCTATTGACAAAAGATGCAAGCAGTATTATATTAACAACGTAAGATGTTAGCACTCAAATGGAGAGAGTGCTAACAAGGAAGCAGAAGGGAGGAGTTCAGATGCAGTTGGATGATAGAAAATGGACAATATTAAAAGCTATCATCAAGACGTATCTGGAGACGGGGGAGCCGGTAGGTTCCAGGACGATTTCCAAATACGCCGATTTGAATCTGAGTTCCGCTACCATACGAAATGAAATGTCCGATCTGGAGGATATGGGACTTATTCTCCAGCCTCACACTTCCGCAGGCCGGATTCCGTCAGATGCTGGCTACCGTCTGTATGTAGACCATATGATGGAGGAGAAGGATCGGGAAGTCACTGAGATGAAGGAAATGATGATTCAGAGACAGGACAGGATGGAGCTGCTGCTGAAGCAGTTGGCAAAGGTTCTGGCGACGAATACGAATTATGCGGCGATGATTTCCGGGCCGCAGTACCATCGGACGAAGCTCAAGTTTATTCAGCTTTCCATTATCAGTGAAGTACAGATTCTTGCTGTTATCGTGGCAGAGGGGAACATTGTCAGAAATAAGATGATCCAGATCCAGCACGGTCTTGATCAGCAGACAGTCCTCGAGATGAACATTCTTCTGAACAGCGCGCTGAACGGGCTGACGCTGGAAGAGATCAATCTCAGCACGATATCGAAGCTGAAGGAGCAGGCTGGTATACACAGCGAGGTAGTGAACCAGGTGCTGGATGCCGTTGCTGAGACGATTCAGTCGGAGAATGACATCGAGATATATACCAGCGGCGCGACCAACATTTTCAAATATCCGGAGCTCAGCAGCAGTGAGAAGGCCAGTGAGCTGATCAGTGCATTTGAGGAAAAAAAGGATCTGGTCGATATGATCAGCAGCGATGGCAGTCAGGAGACCGGAATTCAGGTCTATATCGGTCAGGAAACTCCGATCCAGTCCATGCAGGACTGCAGTGTGGTGACAGCTACGTACGAGATCGGTGAGGGCATGTATGGCAGGATAGGTGTCATCGGTCCGAAGCGAATGGACTACGATAAGGTGGTCAGCACGTTGAAGACGCTGATGGCGCAACTGGATCAGATATTCAAGAAAGATTAGAAAGGTGGAAGAGCCAGTGGAAGAGAACAGACAGGAAGAGATTCTGGAAGAAGCTGCCGCGGAAGCAGACGAGGCTGAAGCCAGAGACGCGATAGAGGATACTCCGAAGGAGCCCCAGAGTGAAGCAGAAGCACCGTCTGAGGCGGATACGGAGGCACAGCCGGAGGAGCAGGAGGAGCAGAAAAAGCGGGGCCTGTTCGGCAAGAAGAAAAAGGACAAAAAGGATATTCAGATCGAAGAGCTGACTGACCGCGTACAGCGTCAGATGGCGGAATTCGACAATTTCCGTAAGCGTTCTGAAAAAGAAAAGTCCGCGATGTACGAGATCGGAGCGAAGAGCGTGATCGAAAAGATCCTTCCCACCATCGACAATTTTGAGCGCGGCTTTGCAGGGCTTACGGAGGAACAGAAGGAAGACCCCTTTGTACAGGGAATGGAAAAGGTATACCGCCAGATGATGACGACTCTGGAGAGCATCGGGGTCACGCCGATCGAAGCGGTAGGCAAGGAATTCGACCCGAATTTCCACAATGCGGTGATGCATGTTGAGGATGAGGAATCCGGCGAGAACATTGTAGTAGAGGAATTCCAGAAGGGATACCTTTACAGGGAAAGCGTTGTACGGCACAGTATGGTCAAGGTAGCGAACTAGCAGCCGTAACGCCTGGCATGAGAATGTGCCGTGGCACATTCCTTTTCATAGATTTGTGCAGATGCACAGGAAACGCAAATAATCAAGGAGGAAACGATTATGGGAAAAATTATTGGTATTGACTTGGGTACAACAAATAGCTGCGTAGCAGTTATGGAAGGTGGTAAACCGGTGGTTATCACCAATACAGAAGGCTCCAGAACGACACCGTCTGTAGTGGCATTTACGAAGAACGGGGAGCGTCTCGTGGGCGAGCCGGCAAAGCGTCAGGCAGTTACGAATGCTGACCGGACGATCTCTTCCATCAAGAGACATATGGGCAGCGATTACAGAGTAGCGATCGATGCGAAGAAATATTCACCGCAGGAGATCTCCGCAATGATCCTTCAGAAGCTGAAAGCAGACGCTGAGAATTATCTCGGTGAGAAGGTAACAGAGGCAGTTATCACAGTTCCGGCTTATTTCAACGATGCACAGCGTCAGGCTACAAAGGATGCAGGTAAGATCGCAGGTCTTGATGTAAAGCGTATCATCAACGAGCCGACGGCAGCAGCTCTTGCATACGGCCTTGACAATGAAAAAGAGCAGAAGATCATGGTATACGACCTTGGCGGAGGTACATTCGATGTATCTATCATTGAGATCGGCGAGGGCGTTATCGAGGTACTTGCTACGAACGGTGACAACAGACTTGGCGGAGATGATTTCGATAAGAAGATCACAGATTATATGATCGCAGATTTCAAGGCAAAAGAAGGCATTGACCTTTCCGGCGACAAGATGGCTCTGCAGAGACTGAGAGAGGCAGCAGAGAAGGCAAAGAAGGAGCTGTCTTCCTCCACAACGACAAACATCAACCTTCCGTTCATCACAGCAAACGAGACAGGTCCGAAGCATTTCGAGATGGATCTGACAAGAGCAAAATTCGATGAACTGACACATGAACTGGTAGAGAGAACAGTTATTCCGGTACAGAATGCTCTGAGAGACGCAGGACTTTCCGCAAGCGAGCTGTCCAAAGTACTCCTTGTAGGCGGTTCCACACGTGTTCCGGCTGTACAGGATAAGGTAAAACAGTTGACAGGCCATGAGCCGAACAAGAGCCTGAACCCGGATGAGTGTGTAGCCCTCGGTGCTTCTATTCAGGGCGGTAAGCTGGCAGGCGATGCCGGCGCAGGCGATATCCTTCTTCTGGATGTTACTCCGCTTTCTCTGTCCATCGAGACACTGGGCGGCGTTGCTACGAAGCTGATCGAGCGTAATACGACGATCCCGACAAAGAAGAGCCAGGTATTCTCTACAGCAGCAGATAATCAGACCGCAGTTGATATCCACGTAGTACAGGGTGAGAGACAGTTCGCGAAGGACAACAAGACTCTCGGCCAGTTCCGTCTCGACGGTATCCCGCCAGCAAGAAGAGGTGTGCCGCAGATTGAAGTTACATTTGATATCGATGCAAACGGTATTGTAAACGTATCTGCAAAGGATCTCGGCACAGGCAAGGAGCAGCACATTACGATCACTTCCGGTTCCAACATGTCCGACGATGAGATCGATAAGGCAGTAAAGGAAGCCGCTGAGTACGAAGCACAGGATAAGAAGAGAAAAGAAGCAATCGATACGAGAAACGACGCAGACGCTATGGTATTCCAGACCGAGAAGGCTATGGAAGAAGTAGGCGATAAGATCGACCCGGCTGACAAGGCAAGCGTGGAAGCTGACCTGAAGGCTCTGAAGGAGCTGGTAGAGAAGACCAATCCGGAAGAGATGACAGACGCTCAGATCGCAGATCTGAAGGCTGGTAAGGAAAAACTGATGGAGAGCGCACAGAAGCTGTTCGCAAAGGTTTACGAGCAGGCTCAGGGCGCAGCAGGTGCAGCAGGCGCAGGCCCGGATATGAGCGGCGCAGGTGCAGCAGGAAGCGCTCCGCAGGACGATGATGTAGTGGACGGAGACTACAGAGAGGTATAAGCAACGAAAGCAGATGCCGGATGCGGCAGACGGCTTTTACGAAAAAGAGATTTCATAAGACGAAAATAAAGCGATACCCCTGAGGGATTACTCTCAGGGGCATTGCAGGTACAGCACTTTGCTGTGCCGGAGTATGAGGTGGTATGTATGGCAGAGAAGAAAAGAGATTATTACGAGGTCCTCGGCGTAGACAGAAATGCGGATGAGGCTGCATTAAAAAAAGCATACAGGGTTCTTGCAAAAAAATACCATCCGGATATGAACCCAGGAGATGCCGAGGCAGAAAAGAAATTTAAAGAGGCGTCAGAAGCGTATGCCGTGCTCAGCGACCCGGAGAAGAGAAGGCAGTATGACCAGTTCGGTCATGCGGCATTTGAACAGGGCGGGCCGGGAGCAGGCGGTTTTGGCGGATTTGACGGATTTAATTTCAGCGGTGATATGGGCGACATTTTCGGTGATATTTTCGGTGACCTGTTCGGAGGCGGAAGACGCCGCGGCGGCTCCCAGGGGCCAATGCAGGGCGCGAATGTCAGAACGAGTGTGCGCATCACCTTTGAAGAGGCGATTTCAGGATGTGAGAAGGAGATAGAGCTCAGCCTGAAGGATGAATGTACGAAATGTCACGGCACAGGGGCGAAGCCGGGAACTTCTCCGGAGACGTGTCCGAAGTGCGGCGGCAAGGGCCAGGTCGTGTTTACACAGCAGTCACTGTTCGGTACGGTGCAGAATGTCCAGACGTGTCCTGAGTGCCGCGGTACAGGAAAGATCATAAAGGAAAAATGCCCGGACTGCTACGGTACAGGCTACACTTCCAGCAAGAAAAAGATCAAAGTCACGATTCCGGCAGGTATTGACGACGGACAGAGCATCCGTATCCGTGAAAAAGGCGAACCGGGTACGAACGGCGGCCCGAGAGGCGATCTGCTGGTAGAGGTGATCGTGGGAAGACATCCGATCTTCCAGCGCCAGGATATGAATATTTATTCTACGGTGCCGATGAGCTTTGCTCAGGCGGCCCTTGGCGGCGATATCCGTATCAGCACGGTGGACGGAGACATTCTTTATACCATCAAGCCGGGTACGCAGACCGATACAAAGGTGCGCTTCAAAGGCAAAGGCGTGCCGTCACTGCGCAACAAGAACGTGCGCGGCGACCATTACGTAACGCTGGTGATCCAGGTGCCAACGAAGCTGAGCGAAGCCGCAAAGCAGGCGCTTAAGGAGTTTGACCGCGAGTCTGGCAACAGCCTCGGTCAGGCAGCGGATGACAAGAAATCAGATAAGCCGAGGAAAAAGGGATTTATGGATAAGCTGAAGGAGACCTTTGAGGACTAGGGGATTCCGGGCAAATAGAAATAAGAGTGATATGAGGAGATACTGTTCTGACGTGGAGCGGAGCAGTATCTCTTTTTGTGTACCTGTTGCAATTAGTTTCCTGGAAGCTTCAATGATAACAGACGGTAATTTGTTTATTCACATAAACAGGAACCTTTTAAATGATAATTACAATATCATCAGCTTCAGCATCAATACATTACTATACCTAATACCGCAGATACGATAATCAAAATAATTGAAGAAATCTGCTTTTTGATGAGAAGCTTAGACCCAAACATGAGGACTGCGAGAATTATGGTCAACAGTAAGGCTTTCCACTCTATTGTTGGAATTGTCCCGACGGAAACCACATTTTTTACTGTCATATAAATTCCCGTAGCCAGAATAATTCCTATAATACAAGGCTTTAGCCCTTTTAATACAGCTTGCACAAATTTGTTTTTTACGACCATTTTCAAGGCAGCCGCCACGAGAAGAAGAATTATAAATGATGGAAGCACAACTGAAAGTGTAGCAGCCACGGCACCCGGAAATCCTGCCTGATTACTACCGACATAAGTTGCAAGATTCACCATAATCGGCCCTGGCGTGCTTTCGCTGACGGCAATCATATCTGTCTCTTATACACATCTCCGAGCCCACGAGACGGAGCTACATC